>JBDROD010000361.1:0-5058 GCA_043810415.1 Candidatus Zixiibacteriota bacterium
GCATTTCGATCCACGGTGGAGAATACCGCCACTGCCGGGATGGACATCTCCTTGCAGGCATTAATGATTCTGACTGCGATTTCCCCCCGATTGGCTACTATAATCTTTTTTATCATATTGAACTAATTCGTTGGACAACTATTGTGGCTGTTCTTACTAACATAAATACAAACATTATCCATGCGCTAACTTGTCCATTTCGGCTTTCTTTTCTCCAAGAATGCGTTCATCCCCTCCTGCCCTTCATCCCCAATCCGCATGGATGCGATCATTTCGGCTGTATAGGTCTTGGCTTCGTCGAAACTCATCCCCGGAACTTTTTTCAAAAGCTCCTTGCACATGAATATTGCCTTGGGTCCACTGGAGACAAGTTGATTCACTTTCTCCTCCACCGCCTGGTCTAAGCTCTCCAAAGGCACCACTTTATTCACCAGCCCCAGCTCCAATGCTCGGTTAGCCGTCAATCTCTCACCGGTCAAGAAGAATTCCCGGCATCTTCCTTCACCCACCTTGCGAATCACATAGGGGGAGATACATGCCGGCACCAATCCCAGTTTCACCTCGCTTAAGCTGAATTTGGCCTTCTCCGCTACAATGGCGATGTCGCAGACTGCTACCAAACCGGTCCCCCCGCCTATGGCTGCTCCGTTTACCCGGGCAACGATCGGCTTGGGGAGAGAATACATCAGGTAGAATAGCTCGGCTAATTTGAGGGAGTCCTCCAGGTTCTGCTGGTAGCTGAAATTTATCATCTTCTTCATCCAGTTCAAGTCCGCACCGGCACAAAATGAATCCCCGTTGCCGGTCAGAACGACTACCCTGGCAGAATCATCTTGGGATATCCGGGAAAAGACTTCGGTAAGCTCGGCGATCATTATTTCATTGAAAGCATTGTGAACTTCCGGGCGGACTAAATTAACTTTGGCAATTCTATTCTCTAGTGAATATGAAATCGTATGGAATTTCATTTCTTTAGCCAATTATCTGATTCTCCTTAATTGTTACCTTGCTCCTATTTCCCCTCTCCACAATGTGAAGAGAGGAATCAAGGGGAAAAGGTTTATTTCATTTACATCCTGAAAACTCCGAATCTCTGATCTGGTATGGGGGCATTTAGTGCCATGGATATGCCCAAAGCTAAAGCTGTCCTTGTTTCAAGAGGATCCAATATCCCGTCATCCCACAGGTTGGCTCCGCTGTGATACGGGCTGGATTCCGCCTCGTATTTTTTCAACGTCGGCTCCATGAACTTCTCCTGCTCCTCTTTGGTCATGGTCTTACCTTGTCTCTCCAACTGACGCATCTTTACGGTTAGAAGCACGTTCGCCGCCTGTTCTCCTCCCATCACGCAGATTTTGGCATTGGGCCACATCCAGATAAGCCGCGGATCATAAGCCCGCCCGCACATAGCGTAGTTTCCCGCTCCGTACGAGCCGCCCACGATCACGGTGAGCTTGGGTACGTCTGCATTCGCGACCGCATGCACCATCTTGGCCCCGTCGCTGGCAATGCCCCCATGTTCGTACTGCTTGCCCACGATGAAGCCGGTTATGTTCTGGAGGAAAATCAAAGGAATTTTCCGCATGGTGCAGAGATTGATGAAATGAGCCGCTTTGAGAGAACTTTCCGAGAAAAGCACTCCATTGTTCCCTAATATCCCGACTGGATAACCCATGATTCGGGCAAATCCGGTTACGATGGTCGGTCCGAACAGCTCTTTGAATTCCTGAAATTTACTCCCGTCGACAATTCTTGCGATGACTTCTCGGATGTCGTAAGACTTTCTTAAATCCCGAGGAACAACACCATATAATTCCTCCGGATCATAATAAGGATCCTCTGGCTCAGCCACATCTAGCTCGAATTTCCTGGATGGGTCCAGACATTCGACAATGTTCCTGGCGATCTGAAGCGCATGCTGGTCGTTTAGGGCGTAATGATCCGCCACACCGGAGATCCTGCAATGAACGTCCGCACCTCCCAGCTCCTCATCCGTCACCTCTTCCCCGGTTGCAGCTTTGACCAATGGAGGTCCGCCGATGAATATGGTCCCCTGTTTTCGGACGATGACCGCCTCATCGCTCATCGCCGGAACGTAAGCTCCTCCTGCCGTGCAAGAACCCAAAACTATGGCTATTTGAGGGATTCCCATGGCGGAAAGCCGGGCTTGGTTATAGAATATCTTGCCGAAATGATCCTTATCCGGGAAGGTTCCGGATTGATAGGGAAGGAAGATGCCGCCGGAATCGACCAGATAAATGCAGGGTAGACGATTTTCCATCGCCACTTCCTGCGCCCGAACGTGTTTTTTTATGGTAATGGGAAAATAAGTTCCACCCTTCACTGTGGCATCGTTTGCTACAACCAGAACTTCTCTTCCATGCACTACACCGATACCAGTTACCATACCAGCTCCCGGGGCTTCGTTGTCATACATGTCATAAGCGGCCAAGGGAGACAGTTCCAGAAACGGAGTATTCTTATCGAATAAGAGCTCCAATCTCTCTCTTACCGGAAGCTTTTTCCGCTCCTTGTGCCTGATTCGATCCTTTTCCGGTCCCCCCAATTTAATTTTCTTCAATATCTCTTTGTATTCTGAGACCAGCCTCTGCATTTCAGCTTTATTCTGCTGAAACTCAGAGCTCTTTGTATCAACTTTACTTTCTATTCGAAACATTTTTTACCTTTGTTAGTATTTGGACTTTTGTCATTCTGAGGGAGCGTAAGCGACCGAAGAATCTGTAGATTCTCTGCGTTCGCCCATAATGACATGACTCACGTCCGACAAAGATGTCGGATGCAACGATTTCTAAAAAACAGCTATTTATGCCGGTACGTATTTGTATCCATAACATAGAATACCTGCTTCACCATCCTGTTGAATTCTTCGGAATTCCAATTTCAGCTTCATTCCGATTTTGAGCTGATCTGGCTCACAGTCGACGACTTGGGCTAACAGATTGGTCCCGTCATTCAATTTGACTATTCCCATGGCATAAGGGGTTTGATCCACGAACTGACTTGGTCCGACCCGGATAACCGTATAGGTCAAAAGCTCCCCTTCATCTTTAAGTATGACTTGTTCGAACTCCCGGGATTTGCAGTCCGGACATATGACCCGTGGTGGGAAATATATCTTTCCGCACTTTTTGCATTTTTCCGCCTCCATCCTGTATCTCTGCGGAATCTCTCTCCAGTATCTGGCTGGGAACATATTGTTAACCTCCGTGAAAATTCTCGTTTATCGGTTATCGGTTTCGATGCTCGTATCGAAATTCGTTTATCGAGCTTCGAATATCGATATCATTTTTAAATTCGCTTAAGGTTTTTCGAGCTTCTATAACCGAGCTTCGAGCATCGAAACGAGCTTCGCTACCGATAAACCAGCTTCGATTTATCGATTTTACATAGCTTGCATAATATGCACCACCGCACTTCCGCCACTTCCACCCATATTCTGAGTCAATCCGATCTTTGCATTCTTAACCTGCCTTGCTCCGGCTTCTCCTCTAAGCTGGTGAACCACCTCCAACACCTGCGCCACACCGGTAGCTCCTACCGGATGCCCCTTGGATTTAAGTCCGCCGCTGACATTAATGGGCTTCTTTCCGCCTAATGCAGTGTATCCGCTCTGGGTGGCTTTACCACCTTCACCCTTCTTCACAAAACCCAAATCTTCTATGATCATGATCTCCGCTATGGTGAAACAATCGTGCACCTCGGCCAAATCGATATTCTCCGGCGTCAAATTCGCCATCTTATAAGCTCTCTCCGCCGCTTTTATCGTGGCATTCAACGTGGTAAAATCGCTGCGGCTGTGGAGAGCGATGGTATCGGTGGCATTGCCCGAAGCGATTATCTTCACCGGAGGTTTTTTGGAGATCTTCTTCGCCATCTCTGCCGGACAAAGGATAAGACATGCCGCTCCGTCAGTAATGGGAGAACAGTCCAGGATGGTCAAGGGATCAGCTACCATGATCGAATTCAGCACCTCCTCCACCGTGATCTTCTGGGGAAATTGAGCCAGCGGATTTTTTGAGCCGTTTTCATGGTTCTTCACCGCCACCTGGGCTAACTGTTCTCTGGTGGTTCCGAATTTCTGCATGTGGCTTCGCGCCATCAAGGCATAAAGTCCGGGAAAGGTGATACCGTGATACACCTCATATTCCTGATCCGCAGCGGTAGAAAGGGCATAGGTGGCTCCGTCTCCGCCTACGTCCGTCATCTTCTCCACCCCACCCACCAGCACTATGTCGGACATGCCCGAAGCGACGTCGATGAATCCTGTCCTTACCGCCAAACCACCCGAAGCACAGGCAGATTCAACCCTGGCTGAAGCGATGGGTCCTGCTCCCAGATAATCCGCCAAAAGGGATGCCAAATGCTCCTGTCCCACAAAAAGACCCGAGGTCATGCATCCCACGTACATGGAATCGACGTGATCCACCTCCGCATCCTCGATGGCCAAAAGAGCGCTCTCCACAAAGATATCCCTTAAGGATTTTTTCCACAACTCCCCCCACTTGTTCATTCCTACACCGATGATGGCAACGTCTCTCATATTTTTTCTCCTTAATGATTTCGCTTCTTCAATCTGACGCGTAGGCAAGCCTTTATGGCTTGCCAGCCAAGGCGTGAAGCCTTGGCTACGCCGTGTTATTCTCCCATTCTTATTTTCCCCCGGAACTTCGCATAAGTTCCGTATTCGATGTATTTCTTATTATGTTCCAAAAGATATCTGGTCTTGGGCGCCTTGTCCCGCACTTCATTGATCCTTTCGGTCACCTCATAGATGAAGCCGTCGCTTCCCGCACCGGAGCCGTAAGAGACCATAAGAATCTTGTCTCCCGGTTTGCTTATGTCCAGAGTGGCGGTCAGTCCCATGGGTGAAGAACCGGAATAGGTATTTCCCAAAGTCGGCGATAGCCAACCCGGCTCGATCTGTTCCTTTTTGAATCCGAGCATCTTCCCTACCCGCATGGGGAATTTACCGTTGGGCTGGTGAAAGACGGCATAGTTGAAATCCTCCGGCTTCATCTTCGCCTGGCTCATGATCGC
>JBDROD010000362.1:0-2427 GCA_043810415.1 Candidatus Zixiibacteriota bacterium
GAATCCGATAAATCCCCCGATAAATCCCTCGGGTAAAGGTAAAGCCAAGTATTTTTTGAAGAGAACATAAGTTCCCACTCCTACCGCACCCGTCCAGATCATTATCCCCCAAATCCGTCTGTGAGAGGTAAATTTCGTAACAACCGTCAAAAGACTCCAAGTGGCAAGTGGGTATCCTATCCATTCTAAGACGGCAATGTAAAGAGCGAAAGATACCGATACAACACCTATGCGGAAGACCTCCCCTTTGCTATACCACTCTACTCGCCCCTCGCCTGGAAATCCTATGAAGAGTACCGAAATGATAATGCAAATGCTGCCCATGATGAGGAGCATCAGTCCTGGCCCGTCCCATCCGGTCCATACCTTATGAATCTCAAACAAACAGAGGAGCCCCAGAATACCCATTAATCCGCCAAATAAGGAATCTGCAATCCGCATTCGTCCTCCAAGATTTTTGTTTCTTTAAATTTTGGCCTCCAAAAAACTTCCCTTCCTGTAGGATGGGAAATTGCAAATATCTTTAGCTAGATTTTACTGCAGGGTTGCTTAAGCGCTCACTGTATCAACTGTATCATGAGACGGGTGAGGGCTGTCACCTCCTTTAGTGTTTCCAACCCATTCACTGCTTCAATAATCCCTTCTCTCTGTTTTTTGTTTAGAGATTTTCCCGAAAGCCTGTTAAACTTCCTTTGGAGCTCGAGATCCGTTAACGGATTCTGGGGGGACCCTTTTGGATATTCTACAAAGGCTTCGTACGAATTCCCACTTTTTGTGACTACTTGAATGCGCGATGGCCATTTCCCCTCATTCTGCATTCGATCCATCTCTTGATCGGCAGTTATCTTAACCTTTCGGGCCAAGCTCAGAGTCTTTTGGTCTGAAAGTTTTTCTGGAGAGTATTGTTCCAGGAAGAGTTCCCCATCCAGGAGGGTGATTGCAAGAGTATAAGGCAGGCTCATCTGGGCCTTAATGTATGTCGGAGGGGCATACATTGCCTCTTGGTCAGACCCTCCGATGAAAGCATGCATGGTAGGGATAAAGGCTCGGATTTCTCCGACATCTTCAGGAAGGATTTGATATTTAGCCACGATTTCCTGGAGGGCATCTGCCGAGGAGGCGATAGCATGAGTACCATTGTGGTACTTGATCGCCACATCCATGATCTTGAAGCTCTCTCCTAAGTTCTCGACCAAGAGGTGAGGTAAGAACTGATCTGCTTCGGAGTACGCATGCAGGAAGCCATCCCGGCCTTCGAAAACCGAATGAGGGCCAGTTAAACCGCTCTTGGCTAACAGAGCGGCAAGAATGCCATCATGTCCTGCCTTTCCCGGATGGGTGCGAGAAGTATCCGCACCTGTCGGACCAGTTAAAGATTCGCAAAGTCCAGAAGAAGAACTCCCGGCAATTCCCAAGGCGTGGGCTATCTTGTCTGGTTTCAGCCCTAATGCCTTTCCAGCAATAGCCGCCGCACCAAACACCCCACATGTACTGGTAGGATGGAATCCCTTCTTATGGTGGACCATAGACGGCTTTGAATTAATCGCAAGGCCAACTCTCGCGGCAATGTCATATCCTAAAACAACCAGAGTTAGAAGCGCCTTGCCATCCAATTTTTCCCTTTCTGCCATGGCAATCGCAGTGGGGACAACGACAGGACCGCAGTGGGTAACAATTGTGAGGATGGTATCGGTAAAATCATTGCTATGGGTCATGGTCCCGTTAGCGAGAACTGCATAATTGGCAGAAAGTTGATCACCGAACCGAAACACGGTTGACTCTTTGGGACCGTTTAGCAGACGAACTACAGAGAGCACAGCTTGTGTAGCTTTTGAATCAGAACCCCCTACAGCCAAGCCAAGATTGTCCAAAATCGATACCTTGGCTTTTTGAAGTACAGGCGAGGGAATCTTATCAAAATCGAGGTCATATATGAATTCTGATAATATATTTGCGTAATATTTTTCCATGGCGTGGCAACCTCCTTAATACAGATTGATAGGTTTGCATAACTCCGATTTTCCCCGGATGATTGATTTATGGATGACCTCCCTCACGACATTGCCGAGGAGGAAGCCGCACCGATTTTCCCAGGTGGTAAATCTTGTCCAAATTGCATGAGAAATTTTAAAATAAATCATAGTAAACTACCACCGACCTTGTCGGTGGCTTTGAAAAGCGGCAAGACTTCTGACAATGTCCTTCGCCTGGCCTGAAAAGGATTGAAACGACTCTTTTCAAATCTTGTTCACCAATAATGTTGGTTCACTTAAGGTGTGGCGCCTCCGCCCCCACGCCCTACCACTGACATTGTCAGTGGTTTTGAGAGATAAATAAATATGGGGGGTAGTCGGTTAGCTCCACCTGTGCTATAGTGCAGAAATGATATTCTTGCATAGTGGAGAAACCGTAGAGACGCAGGTGTCA
>JBDROD010000363.1:0-19497 GCA_043810415.1 Candidatus Zixiibacteriota bacterium
ATAAAAGGATGCGATTAAAGCGGTGACCCGGAGGAATCGGTGCTGCTTACAGAAATCTTAAACAGACCGTTCTTCGACCTCTCCGGCAACTAAGCCTTCGCTAACCTCGTACTGGGAATAGAACCCCTAACTCACGTATTGGTATGGGAACTTATGTCCTATTGTAACCAAATTGCGATAGTAGCTTATGTGGCAAGGCAATTGCCGATGTTAAAAACTTCCGTTATCTTTAAAGGATCGGCTATTGTCCATAAGCAAGCATTCGTCCCGTCGAGAGCTGTTCTCTTTTTCAAACATCATTAGACTCCACGGATGTATTACTCATGACATTACGAACACAGCGATAACTTGAAAAAGGATACAATGATCGGCGGAGGGACAATTTATCGTACCAGAATATTTCATATAAAATGTAACAATCAACAGAATTTGTAGTCTTAAGGGTTAGATGAGAAGCGATAACCAGCAACATGACCGCTTCCTTGAACTTCTGGAGCCGGAGTTGCCACGCCTGCAGGCGTTTTGTCAGAAATTGGCCGGCGATCCTGAAATGGGTGATGACCTCATGCAGGACGCCCTGTATGATGCGCGGAAGGGTTTCGGGCAGCTTCGACAGGCCACCTCTTTCAAATCCTGGCTCTATCAGATAACGGTTTACCGGTACCGGACGAATCTGAGAAAGTTCAGGAAGCGGGCAGAATCGATCTTTCCGCTGACCGACGACGTCGTCGACGATAGACAGCAGCGCCTGCAGCTGGCTCGCAAAAGGTTGAACATCGCCATGGCCTCCTTGTCGGCTAAAGACCGGGCGCTGGTTACGCTACATGAGCTGGAGGGATGGTCGTATATGGAGCTGGCAACGACGTTCGGCAAAAGCGAGGGAGCCCTGCGCGCGCGGCTGACTCGCTGCCGGCGTCGGATGCAGGAGACGCTGCGACGCTATCTCGAAAAAACGGATGAAGATCTAAACCTAATGGGAGTATGCAAAGAATGGATTGTGGCGAAGCAAAAAAGAAGCTGATTAAGCTTACCGATGGTCTGTTGGCTGCCGATGAAGAGGACGCTCTGCACCAACACTTGAAGGAGTGTCCGAGTTGTGCGCGATTGGCTTTGGCCGAACAGCTGCTGACGCAAGACATCGAGCAGATTCGGGGCGTGCACCCGCTTCATCCGATAACTATCAACCAGATTCGTGAAGAGATCGCCACCAGAGAGAAAAACCTTAAGAATACGAATCTAGGAGTACGAATTATGCGACAAGTAAGTGACACCGTCCATACAAAGCCGCGGCTCAGTCTGGCGGCAGCTGCTCTGTTCATCCTGCTTTTGGCAAGCATTCTAGTACCTGTCAGAACGGAACATTCGGTTGGATATGAAGTGGCCTTCGCTGCACCCGCCAGCAGCCTGATGCTGAATCAGGAAAATGCCGAGAAAATGCTGGAGGCACTCGATATCGACAATGCCAGTATAGAAGTGATCGATGCCGACCCCGAAGTTGAGTACCGAATCACCCCGTTGAAGGATTCCGCCCAGGTGCGGAAGCTGATGGCGGTGCTTGATTCGCTCGGAGGTCAGCGGGTTCGGAGCACGGTAGCACTGAACAAATCCCGGGACAGGACGATTTGGCAACTTCTACTCAACGACACACGGCTAGAAACCGAATCCTCACCCGGAGCTGTTCATGACGGAGAGGAAGGCGGTACAACTACCATTAACCTCAACCAGAGATTCAAGGGCGACTTTCTCCTGTGGATGCCGGTCGGTTATCAATCGGGTGATAGCATACGCGGGCTGCTACTGGATAGGCAAGGGGACAGAACCAACATTCAGATCGTGGGTGAGAAGGGGGGCATGGCTCCCGACGATTGTGGCTGGCATCAGTACCTGAATAACTCGGTTATGCACACTCAGATCCCTGACGGGAAACAGGAGACCTTTAACCTTTACGAGATCGAGGATGTCCGCAAGCTGGAGAAGATGGGCTACAATTTCGTGACGATGAAATGGGAAACGCCGCGACGGGTTCCCATTCCCGGCATGGGTCCTAAGCTGAACCAAATCCATCCCAATCCATTCAAGGACGTGGCTATCATCGAATTCATGATTCCGCAGGCGTATGAGGTGAAGGTGCAGATACTGGACCAGCAGGAGCGCGTAGTGCGCACCCTGTTGAACTGCATGCCGCTTGCCGGGATAAAACAGGTCTCCTGGGCTGGTCAAGATGCCAACGGCAATCCGGTCAAACCGGGAACATATTTATGCCGGTTCACAGCAGGGGATTATATGGAGACTCAAGAGATAAAACTGGAGCGATAGTTCTCGACTTTGGGTCTACTTGCTGTAAAAATCCTGCGGATGGAAACATCCGCAGGATTTTCCATATGGGGTCCCGGGCGAGTACAGAGTCCGTCTCTGAACCATCAAAGTCACACACGTGATTTGCATCCGCCAATTAGCGCTTTACGTTTCTCCATCAGACCATGTTTCAAATCGCAGAATGATAGATCTGTGACTATAGTTGCCTTAAAAAAAGCCCCAATTGATACCGAGGTTTTCTCATATCCAAGAGGAGAGCGATACCGCAATTGACAGTTCGACTACATATATAGCAGATTATAAGAGTCGGGCAAGCCGGAGCTTCAGTTTCTTGTTTTCTCCTGCCCGGTCAACGACAAATTCGTACGTGGTCCCAGGATTGGCTTGGAGCAGCTTCCGGATAGCGATTACCCCATCAAACAAACCCACATTTATGCCGTTGATTGACCGGAGAAGGTCACCTTTTACAAAACCGGCTTTTTCTGCCGGAGTATCAGGAGAGACATAAGAGACTTCAACCTCCTGGTCCTGGCTCCAGGCAATCTGCAAGCCGGAATGGTCTGCCGGCCAGGGCTGATTGAATTTGTCGCCTGGCTCCACGAATAACCGTTCACCGGCGTAGTTGCAGTAGAGCACGAAATTCCGAAACAGCGAATTGCCCAGCACGCCTATCTGGTCGGCGGTAAAGTTTGAGTCGGTACCTCCGTATGCGAAGCTGATCTCCGGCTGATACACGGTGAATCCGGCAAACTGCATACTGTCGCATCTGATGTCCTTAACTTGAAATTCGTTGCCAGCACCGTGAGCTAAATGCATAATGCCATCTTTCCGAGTGTACCCTTCACGCAGAGCATAGCGACCATCCAAGAAGGAGGTGCCAGCCCCCAGATCGAATGTCCAGCTACCCGCATGGTTTCCGTCGAGTGTCGCCTTTACGCTGAAGAGGCTGTTGTAAATATGCATGCCCAGAACATGCCCCTCCCCGGTATACTCAAACTTCTCCGGCTCGTAAAATGAAACAAGTTCTTTGGCAAAATCCACTTTGGTCACGAACCGGGAGAGGAAGTCGAAACCCAGGACACCAACCACATCCAGACCGAGCCGCCGGATCAGTTCGCTCATGTCGATAACGGCTACCTTCTGCTCCTTGAACTGGATCCCTTTGACGCTGTAGGGCGGTATAGTAGTAAGACTAGCCGTCACCGTACCGCCAGCTCCTTTCCCTTTCAGCTCACCCTCCAATTCAAGACCCAGTTCCTCGGCAAACGTCTTGTTCAGTACGGTCATACCGGCACCGGTATCGAGAACCCAGAGGCGTTCCTTCTCGCTTACCGTTACCGGGATGTACAGATGATTGCCAATGAACTCAAATGGAATGTTCTCGGCGCGGTTGCCGTTAGCGAACTGGTAGTCCTTAGTATCTTGTTTGGGGGGTTCAAATAAACTAAGTTCGATCTTCAGGTTCGACACATAACGGGTAATCCTAATTTCCTGAGCTTGCCCGGTTTGACGCGGGACTTCATTGGTCCAAAAGGGTACCAGCAAACCCTCAATTTCGCGATAGTCGCCGTAGAAAACGTCGCGGCTTTCTATATCTTCAGCGAAGGCTGTTTTCTCCTGGACAAATGTCTGGGCATTGATATAGTAAGTGTAGCTGTCGACATTGATCTTGTTTGTGATCTTGATGACATAACAGTTTTTGCCCTCCACCTGATCAATACCTTCAAGGCTGACTTTGAAGATATCGGATCCCGGCTGGGCAAAGGCGTATTCCTCGATCAGTCTTCTCACCTGGCGGCGTTTAACGGTCGCGTCATCCGGATTGGTAATCACCTGGAGTTTTCCGTTTTGGTCCAGTACCCACGCATGTTCACCGTTATCGCCCTGAATTATGTTCAGCGGACCCAAAGCGACCTCAATCCGGTTTTGACCTGGCTTTTGCATCCAAACCTTAAGGCTTCCCTCCATCCCCCCCAGCGATAAAGTACCCTCAGAGTAGGATGTCCGTTCAGCCAGCAACCGCTCCAGTCCACCTGCCGTCTGGAAGTATCGATTCAGGATTTCGTAAGGATCGCTAATCTCCTGAGCCGGGACAGCGGCAGCGATAACAACGACCAGAACAGCTGCGAAAACCGCAAATGCACAAAGAGAACGCATAGACATCTCCTTTCATTTTGACATCTGACAATTTTCTATACGTGAAGCGGATAACCAGGTTGCGACTTTTTAGGTTGATTCCACTTAAGTCTCGACACTGGAAGAAATGGAAGGATCCAAGCCTTAACAGATGCGTATTATAAGGTGGACAGTCTACATAAGCTGTGTAGATTCAGCGAATTCGCGCACTCCATCCAGCTGGTCAGAATTTTAATCAGCTGCTCCACTATCAGGCATTACCTTTAAATCGTAGTATCGAATCTCCCCTGCCAAACCATCGTTGGGTTGCGCATCAAGATCATCACCTAGTACAGACTGGGTCAGAATTTGTCCGTCGCGACCTGTGACCAGGAACTCCACGGGATGTACGAAGATTATTGGAACATGTCCTTCGGACGAGCGCTGGCTGACGATCGCGTCGTTTTCTTCACCGTAACCGCCTCCGGCAAGACAGAAAACAAAATCTGCTCCGTTTTCTGCCAGCTGATCAATCGCTCTGGGTTCCCGGCGTTCGGAGCAGATCATCATTCCGATTCGCCCAAACTCGGTAGTGAAAATAGGGAAGCCTTTACCGGGTGTGTACCGATCGGTTTCGGTATACCAGAGATAATTCTTCCGGTGCGTCCCCAGTAGTACCCCATCCGGTCCGATCAACACGGCTGAATTGTATATCTTATCACCGTCCCGTTCGGTTAGTCCCGCGATGAGATAAATATTGCACTCCTTGCTTAGAAGCTGCAGCCTGGAAAAGAATTGGCTGCCCGGAATCTCCAGTGCCAAAGCCTGAAACTCTACTAAGGATAGATTCGACATCCTAATACTATAACCATCGAGGAAACTCTCGGGTGTACAGATGATCCTGGCGCCTTCAAAAGCAGCCTGACGAATCAGTTTTTCGGCGCGTCTTAGGTTAGCTTCGCAGTTACCAGGCACCCATCGCAGTATAAGTCCAGCCACTCTCACATATCCCCGCGGGACTGTGCTTGGGCGATTGCCCGAATCCCTGCTGCATGCATAAAAGCTGAGAATAGTGGTTATGAATACGGCTGCGCCCCAGATATAGGCTCTGATAAGCTTGAAGTTCAACATTAAACTCACCTTTTGATCTGCTTAATAGATCCGGAGCATAAGATACTTCTCCCAGTTCTAAGAGGACGGGGCGACCCCCGGTTTAATTGATGCGGGATCGACCTCAGTTTCTGCAAAATTTTGTACTTTCGAGTTTTCGATTCGGCTGTACTATTCGAGAATTGGTGAAACTCATTGGAAAGTAATCGATTCGGAGCACGGAGGATATACATGACCAGGGTCATTATTATCTGGAGACCTGCTAATCATCAGTTATATGCTCAGCTTTCAACCGGTTAATGAAACCTGCGGAGACCCAGTAGATACCCCAGGGCCTACCTTGTCCTGCACTGACAAAAAACATGTATTTGCCATCGGCGGTGATCCGGGGAGAACCGTTTACGTGCGAAGCGTTGATATCGCTACCGAGGTTAATCCTGTCTGTCCAGGTGCCGTCTTTCTTCTTAAAGCTAATATTCAGGCTGTCCCCCCCTGCGGAAAACAGCAAGTAGTCCCCATCCGGCGAGATGAATGGGTTCCGACCGACCAGGGTGGCGTTGTTGAGAAACTCAGTCAGACGGACTGGCGTCTGATACGCACTATCGATATATGGTGAGCAATACATGTTATCTGAGAATTCAGAGAAGTACAGGTTGCCCTTTCTGTCCACGGAACACGGCCAGTGCACTCCAATGGCGTTGACTTTCTCTCCGACTGAGATTGGCGCTGACCAGCCGGTGTCCGTTCTATCCCTATACCAGTATTCCTCTTTGACGTCCGGATCGCCTCCCGGCACCTCGCCTTCTCTGAATGGCCTGGTCTTGATGAAATACAGCCTTTTCCCATCCGGAGAGAACGAAGGATCGCGCTCTATCTCTGCGGAGATCGGGTAAGTCCACTTGCCATCCTTAACTTGCATGAAAGCGACCCGTCCTTCCGGAGGAACCATTTCAGTCCAGTAGGCTTCATTTGCGTCCGGGGAAAAAGCAATCGACGAATGCGCGCGGTCAAATCCTGACACGATGCCGGGAAGAAACATCTCCGGCGTATCTCCCGGTGGCTTCTGACCCATATATGGTCCCTCAAGAATCGGGAACAAAGGTAGGCTAGTATCGGCGCCGCTCGTCTTAAGATACTCTGCTGTTTCGTTAAGCCCTTTCAACGTCGCCAGATTGAATGCGGATTCCCCTTTCTTGTTTCGCAAGTTCATGTCCAGCCCTAGTCCGACAAGATACTTAAGCACGCCGGTATGCCCTCCCAATGCCGCGGCATGAATCGGCGCAAAGCCGTTAGGATCTTCCTGCACCGGATTGAATCCATGTTCGATTAAAGATTTCACGATCGCCGCTGAACCTCCAGCCGCGGCGGGAAAGATCAGACCTGGATCGTGTTGCTTGATCTCCTCCACGTTACATCCAAGATCCAGCACATATTGGTATAACCTCTCCATGCCACTTTCCACGGCCATTTCAAATGCACGCGGTAGAGCCTCCGTTGAAATGCGAACCTTTTTCTTGATGAGTAAGTCCACATAGCCCTCGAACCTATTTCGGACGCCCCACAGTAAAGCTGTGTAACCCCTCGCCGCCGTCGCATTGATGTCTGCGCCGCGACCTACAAGAATCTCAGCCACTCTTAGATTACTGCTTTGAGCCGAAAGTATCAATGGTGTCCTCTGCATCGCGTCCCTGGCTTCTATATTGGCACCACGGTCTAAAAGAAGCTGAACTATTTCAGGATGTCCTTTTAGACAGGCCAAATGGAGGGGCTTCCATTTTCCCACTACCCCCCCGTGTTTGGCTATAGAAGTGTCGTCAATCGCAATGGTTCCCCTGTCAAGTAACCTTCTCACCATATCTATGTTCCCTGCAGAAGCCGCATAGTGCAGGGGCGACTCGTTCTCATTATCCTTCAAATTAATATCAGCACCCTCGCCGAGTACGTATTCTGCTATCTCTGCAAAGCCTGACTTAATAGCATGGTGCAAAGGGGTCCTTCCGTCATCATCCCGCTCATTCAAGAGATATCGATTGTCACCTATAAGGGACTTCACCTTCTGCAGATCCCCGCTTATAACGGCATCGTGAACGACACCGGATTTGCTGACCGGTGCGGAGAGCAGGCAAATCGCGAATAGAGAAAATAGAGAGAACTTAACGTTTATTCGCATCACAACCTCCTTCATGGTTGAAAGCGAACATACTCGTTAATTAACTAATTAATCTTTGTGTAAGCGATGCCAGTACATCAGATCTCGTTCTCTTATTTAGTTACGATAATAAAATACAGCAGTACCACTATGTCAACCGATTTAGGCAACATCTCTAACATGTCCGAGACAAATTCCCAAGCGAAAAAACGAGAGCTACGAGACAAGTTAAGAACATTCTTCGTTTCTGAATATCAATCCTCAGCCCGACTTGAAAACGTCAAAGAGTTCGTTTAAAAGACACAGACGTAGTCACCAGTATCACTGTTTTCTTTCTCCTATCTCCCAATTTATCCAACATTGGTAAACTCTTGCGTCGATTAAGGTATGATTTTATAACCGCATGGACCAATTTGAAGAAAACAACAGGCAACACTTTTATGATTCCAATATCAGCATGAAAACTATCCCCCAGTGTCAAGTTTCCCCACAGCTACAAACCTGTCGAATCATAGCTCCGGCAAAAAACTCAGGGATCAGTCACCACGATTTTCCCCAGGCAGAGGAGTAACCACTGACATAATCGCTAAAAGGAATTCTCATCCTGTCTTTGTGTTCTTTGGAATGAGTTTAAAGAGTGCAGAGATATTCATGCATGGATCTGGCGGCTTTGCGTCCCGCTCCCATAGCCAGGATAACGGTGGCAGCCCCGGTCACCACGTCCCCTCCTGCCCAGACTCTCGCTTTTGAAGTCTTGCCGCTTTCCGGATCGGCGATGATATTTCCGTTCTTGCCCACTTCCAGTTCCGGTGTGGTCAGGGGAATCAGCGGATTGGGGCTGTTGCCGATGGCACAGACCACCGCATCCATGGGGATGATTGTCTCCGAACCCTCAATGGGAATGGGTTTTCTTCTTCCCGAGGCATCCGGCTCACCCAGCTTCATCTTCAGGTATTCGATCTCTTTCACCCAGCCGTTTTCGTCTCCAATATACCGGATGGGAAGGGTAAGAAAATTGAAAATTATCCCTTCCTCCTCGGCATTCTCTATTTCCTCCAAACGGGCGGGAAGTTCCTCTCTGGATCTTCGGTAGATAATTCTGGTTTCCGCTCCCAATCTTAGAGCAGTTCTGGCGCAGTCCATGGCCACGTTTCCTCCCCCCACCACCGCCACGCGTTTATGTTTCTTTATCGGGGTTTGATACCGGGGAAAGAGAAAACCCTTCATCAGGTTCATCCGGGTAAGGTATTCATTGGCAGAATACACCCCGTTAAGATTCTCTCCGGGGATGTCCATAAACCAGGGAAGTCCGGCTCCTGCCCCGATGAACACTGCCTGATACTCCTCCAGCAAACTATCCACCGTTTGAGTTTTCCCCACCACGAAATCGGTCACGATCTTCACCCCCAGTTTTCTCAAGTATTCCACTTCCCGGTTCACAATTGCCTTGGGAAGCCTGAATTCCGGTATACCGTAAACCAGCACCCCTCCCATCTTATGCAGCGCCTCAAAGATGGTGATCTGGTGTCCTGATTTTATCAGATCCCCCGCCACGGTGAGACCTGCCGGTCCTCCGCCGACAATGGCGACCTTTTTGCCGGTGGGGGATGGGATTTCGGGTAACTGAAGCTCAGCCTGCTCTGCTTCCCAGTCTGCCAAAAACCGCTCCAGTCGGCCTATGGCGATTTGACCGCCTTTATTGACCAGGATACATGTTTTTTCGCACTGTTCCTCCTGGGGGCAGACTCTGCCGCAAACTGCCGGAAGACAGTTTTTATCCTTCAGCACCCGGATTCCTCTTGTAAAATCCTTTTCTGCTATACATTTGACAAAGCCGGGAATGTCTATTTCCACCGGACACCCCAAAACGCACTTCGGCTTTTTGCACTGCAGACATCGGGCGGCTTCTTCCACTGCAGTTTCGATGCCATAACCCAGTGCCACCTCGTCGAAGTTATGCCTTCGCACTGCCGGTGCCTGTTTGGGCATATCCCTTCTATTTAAGTCCAGCTTTTTTCTTTGTGGTTCAGACATAAAACAATGATTCAGATTGTCGAAGCTTTCCCCGCGTGTTCTTCGCACCTGCTGGTTCTCAAGGGAATAGACTCTTCGGTCACATAAGTTTTGCGTCTCTGCAAAAGTTCCGCCCAGTCCACTTGATGCCCGTCGAAATCCGGGCCGTGCACGCAGGCGAATTTGGTGGAGGAACCGACGGTAATCCGGCAGACGCCGCACATGCCCGTGCCGTCCAACATAATCGGATTAAGGTTGACTATGGTTTTTATGCCTATGGGTTGGGTGACGTCCGACCCTCTCTTCAAAAGATATGTACAGCCGTTGACGATCACCCGGTTAACCGGCTCTTTTTGCGATGAGATTATTTCGGGAAGCCTTCCCACGTGCCCGCGTAAACCCTTGGTTCCATCCCGGGTGATATAGACCAGTCTGTCGGAGACCTCTTTCAGCTTCTCCTCCCAATAGAAAAGATACGAGCTTCGGGCTTCAATGACCGTGATCACCCGGTTACCTTTCTCCTTCAATGCCCGGGCAATGGGAAAGATACTTCCGATTCCGTAACACCCCCCCAGACAGACCACCGTCCCAAAGTTATCGATCTCCGTGGGATTGCCCAGAGGACCCACCACGGTTGCCAAACTCATCCCTTCTTTAAGCGAGGTTAAGCGGTGAGTGGAGCTGCCCACGTTCATCAAAAATACGCTCACCGAGCCCTCTTCGACGTTCCAATCGGAAACTGAAAGAGGGATTCTCTCCCCGTCCTCATCCGCCCGCAGAATCACGAATTGACCGGGCTTTACCTGCCGAGCCACCTGGGGGGATTCCACCGTGAGGAGATGGATATTGGGGACGATCATCTGGGCTTTTATGACTTTAAACATTTTTTCTTTTCATCCTTACCGGACAGGGGTTGGGTTCCAATGATACACCTTGAAGCAAAGTGATACGGACCGTCCCTTTAGGCTGATCCGCATTTATTTTTACGGGCCAGATCCTTTCGAAGCGCTCTGAGGTAACCACTGCTTCCTCTCCCGGGGATATTCCGGTCTTTTCGGCATCTTCGGGATTTACTTCCAATATACCCGCGGGAAACAATTTTTCCGCTCCGTCCACCCAGGCGGTGAGAGGGTAACCCCGATAAGTGTGTTCCACTGCCGAGACGGTTAGGAGCAAAGGAAAACCCTTGTTCGACCTTTTTACCGCCGCAGATTTAGCTTTGGGGATGTTCAACTCTCCCTCGCAGGTCAATGAACTGGCCTTACGCGGGGGAGCTTCAAAATACTGAAATCCTTTGACCAAACGGGAAATCTCGGCAAAAACCTCGGAGGTGCTTTTAAAATCGAAACCTTTCTTCCCCATCTTTTGTGCGATCAGACAGAGTATCTTCCAATCGGGCAGGGCTTCACCGGAAGGCTCCACTGCTTTTCTCACCCGTTGAATCCGCCCCTCGCCGTTGATAAATGTTCCGTCCATCTCGGTAAAAGCGGCAGCCGGAAGAGCCAGATCGGCATCCTGCCAGGGATCCGGAGGATAGATGTTTTGAAAGATTATGAAATCAGCCAGATGTTTTAAGTTTGGTAAAACTTCCCCCACCAGGTAAAGCACCTTCAGCTTTTCACCGGATAGAGGTGATCTTATGTTCCAGCGTGAGGAAAAATGAGGCAGCTTTGTATTCCATTTTTTACCCAATTCAACCATCTGCGTTTTGCTGCTGGAAGAAAACCCGCCCGGTAAAAACTCAGGATAGGTTCCCATAAGTATGGAGCCGACCAGATTGTTCTGGGCGGGTAAGGGGAGAATCCCGGCATCCGTGTTCTGCGCCAATTTCTCGATGGCTTCAAGAATTTGCGGATTAAAATCAAGCTGCATAAACTCCGAACCGATCAGTATCACGGGAGAAGAGGCCTCCTGGAGCATCTTCGCCGCTAAAGTGAGCTGATCATTCATGCTGTCCGGTTTGCCTTCAGACTTGGTTCTGGAGGTTTTTTTTCTTTTCTTTTCCGTCAAGTTCACCAGAGAATGAAAAAGGTCTACCTCAGTGCCCGGAGCCGGACTGATCCAAAGGTCGGCGATCACCGAGAGGTTATGCGGACGCGGATGGATAGTGACGATTTTTGCTCCCCGTCGGATCGCCCGGCGGAGCTCCACGCTCACCACCGATCTGCCAAACCGGGTATCCAACCCGATACAGAGGATGACCGAAGCCTTTTGAATGTCCGAAAGAGGAACCGACCTCTTCAAAAGGTTCAGGTAGGCATTGAAACCGGAAAGATAAAACATTCTGGTGCTGGTATCGATGTTATTGGAGCCCAAAGCCAATCGGGTGAATTTTTGTGCCAGGTATAAATCCTCGTTACTGCAGTTGGGGGAGACCAGCATCCCGAACTCGTCGGGCGAACAGGTCGAAAGCTTTTCCGCAGCCAAACGGATGGCTTCTTCCCCGGCTATCTCCACCTTGGTGGTTTTTTGAGTTATATACGGCTTCCGGAGACGTTGATGGTTGCTCACCAGTTCGGTAACACAGAATCTTCCCCGCACGCAAAGCTGTCCCTGGTTTACCAGAAGGTCCTCCGCCGGAAGACTTCCGATGACCCTCCCCTCCTTTGTCTGAAGGCGCATCTGGCATCCTACGCCACACAAGGGACAGGTGGTGATCTCTTCCCCATTTGCCTCCCCTTCCCACTTTCTGGCCTTTTCCGCCAGCGCGCCGGTGGGACAGACGGAGACGCAGGCTCCGCAAAATTCACAGCCCGCTTCCAGATGGGTGCGGTGATACGCCGGGCCGATTATCGTATACCGTCCCCTTTGCTTGAAGGCCAAGGTGTTGACGTTGCGAATCTCCTGACACATGCGGATGCATCTTCCGCATAAAATACACAGGTTGTAATCCCGGTCGTAGAAGGGATCGTCTTTTTCCACCCACAGATTGCGATAATAGATGGGGTACCCGATCTCTTTTACTCCCAATTTTTCCGCCACATCCTGCAATTCGCACTGGCGGTCATTGGGGCAATAACGGCAGCCGGTGGTCACCCCGGCTTTGCGGATGGTTCCCATGAATTTTTTGCATTCCTCCCTTTCCTCGCAGATCAAGCAGCTGGAGGTGTGCTCGCTTAGAATCAACTGCAGAATCTCCGTTCTCTCCGCCTGGACCTGAGCCGTATTGGTTCTGATCACCATCCCCTCCTCGATCGGGGTGGTACAGGCGGTGGGAAATCCCCTCATCCCCTCCACCTCCACGATGCACATCCGGCATCCCCCGAAAGGGGTCAAATCCTTGTGCGCACAGAGGGTGGGAATGTAGATTCCGTTTTTTTCCGCTGCCTGCAGGATGGTCAGTTCCTTCTCCGCTGGAATGACCCGGTTGTCGATATTTATGGTTATTTTCTCATCAAGCTGGCTCATCTTCAGTTCTCCGCTTGGACCGGATGACGATGGCGTCACCCGCTATGGCGTCGAAACGACAGATCTCATAACAGGCTCGGCATTTGATGCATTTGGTCGGATCTAAGTTATGCGGCTCCGCTCTGGGACCGGTGATGGCACCGGTGGGGCATACCGAAACGCAACGCTGGCAGCCGGTGCATTTTCCCGCTATCACCCGATATTCGATCAGCTCCCGGCAGACTGTGGCGGGACAGAACTTCTCCGTCACGTGCATAAGATATTCCGGTCGGAAATAGCGCAAGGTGGTTAAAACCGGGTTGGGGGCGGTCTGCCCCAAACCGCACAGCGAGCCTCTTTTCACAGTTTCGCTCAAGGCCTGTAGTTTGGTCAAATCCTCCGGCTGACCCTCTCCCCGGCAGATCCTTTCTAAAATCTCCACCATGTGTCTGGTGCCCACCCGGCAGGGGGAGCATTTGCCGCAGGATTCCTTCTGGGTGAAATCCAGAAAATAGCGCGTCACGTCCACCACGCAGGTATCCTCATCCATCACGATCAAACCGCCCGAACCCATGATCGAACCTGCCGCAGTTAAGGATTCGTAATCTATCGGCGTGTCCAAGAATTCCTCCGACAAACATCCTCCGGAAGGTCCGCCCGTCTGCACTGCCTTGAACGGCTTTCTGGAACCTCCCCCGATTTCAAAGATGATCTTTTTAAGCGTCATCCCCAAAGGCACTTCGATCAACCCGGAACGACGTATTTTACCCACCAGAGAGAACGTTTTGGTTCCGTAGTTTCCCTGGGTGCCATATTGCTTGTACCAGGAGACGCCGTTTCTGAGAATATTCGGGAGGGTGCCCAAAGTCTCCACATTGTTGATGATGGTGGGCATGCCGAAAAGACCGGCGACGGCGGGAAAGGGAGGTCGGGAACGGGGCATCCCTCTTTTTCCCTCGATGGAGGCGATAAGCGCGGTCTCCTCTCCGCAGACAAAAGCTCCGGCCCCCTCCTTTATGCTGATGTCGAAATCAAAACCCCAGCCCTGTATGTTTTTGCCCAAAAGACCGTACGCTCTCATCTGAGTTATGGCTTTCCTCAAACGCTCCACGGCTAACGGGTATTCCTCCCGGATGTATATATACCCGTGGCTGGCGCCGATGGCATAAGCTGCGATCAGCATCCCCTCCAGAACCGAGTGCGGATCCCCTTCGATTAAAGAGCGATTCATGAACGCCCCCGGGTCTCCCTCATCCGCATTGCAGATCATGTACTTGGTCTTAGCTGGGGAGCTCCGGCAGATCTCCCATTTCTTGTAGGTGGGAAATCCTGCCCCTCCCCGGCCCCGGAGTCCGGCCTCCTTGACCTGGGAGATCACCTGTTGTGGACCTAGTTTGAACGCATTCATGATCCCCGTATATCCGTCATTAGCCAAGTAATGGTCTATCTCCTCCGGGTCGATGAATCCGCAATTTCTGAGCACTACTCTCACCTGCGGCTTCAACATGGGCAGATCGAAGAACCGGGGAATTCCATTAGTGAAGGGTAAGTTTTGATCTCCAAAGTGTCCCACCGCCAGCTGGGTTTGAGGATCATCCTGGATCAGATAGGACTCGATTATCTTCCGAGCCTTCTCCGGGTTAAGGTTGGCGTAGCTTATCCGGGGACGACCTGGGAGGGTGACATCCATGAGGGGTTCTAAATAACAAGGACCAATACAACCTACTTGCACTATTTGAGCTTTCAGCCGGTTTTCACCCAGCGTCTGCTGTACCGACTCCAGAATCCCCATTGCCCCTGCCGCTCTGCCGCATGAGGCGGTGCCCACGTAGATGACCGGGATCCGGCTGTTCTGCAACAGATCCCATTTCTTTTGGGCTGCTTTCCTTTTTTTCCCGAGATCATTCATATTTGTCGAATATTTCTTTCAGACGAATGACCGTCATCCGGCTGTAGATATCGTCCTTTATCTGCACCACCGGTGCTAAAGCACAACAGCCCAGGCAAGCTACCCGCTGTAGATCAAACCGCCGGTCTTCGGTCGTCTCCCCCGGTGTGATATCCAGCTCCCTTTGGATGGCTTCGGACAGGATTTGCCCTCCCCGTACGTGGCAGGCGGTTCCCAAACAGACCTTGATGGAGTTTCTGCCCGGCGGGATAAATCGGAATTGGGAATAGAAAGATGCCACCCCGAAGATCTGGTTTTCGGAGATTTTCAAAAACCGCGACATCTGCCGGATGGTTTCCTCGGATATATATCCGAATTTCTCTTGGATCCTTTGGAGGAGAGGAATCAAATCTCCTTCCTCACCTTTGAATCCGGAAAATATGTGAAGGTATTCTTTGTAGCTCACGGAAGATCTTACCTTAGGGATTTAAGAGTGCTCTGTTTGGTTCCTATTCCTCCCCCACTTTTTGCGTTAGAAAGATGCAATCGGTCAATTTCACCTCTCCTCTGACGAAATCCTCGGCAAAAACCAGGCAGGTGGGCGATCCACAACATCCGCAGTCTATCTGGCGAAGTTTCCGGTAAACCCTCTCCCTCTCTTTTATTCTCTTTATGGAGGTCTCCAGATCGGTATCGAAATACTTGGTGGGACGGGGGAGGATCGGATTTTCTATGAAATAATATCCTTCTTTTAGTTTTCGCTCTTCCTCCTGGTTATCCACTTTTATGCGGGTCTCGTATTTCGCCCTCTGCTTGATGTTGTTGGTCCGGGCCAGGTAGGGGTTTTCCACGTTGAATTTCCCACCAATGCAACCCAGCATGCAGGCCAAGGCTTCGATAAAATCAATGTTGCGGAGACGTGAATTCTCGATGTCGTCGAATATCTTCATCACGTTGTCCAAGCCCGAGACCGCCAGCCAGTTTTCCATCTCCACAGTTCGGGTTATCCCCCCCAGCGTTGCCCAACCCGGGTTGAAGGTGAAATCCGGGGGAACCTGCTTTTCGTCGAATCTCTCCTTTATCGCCACCATATGAGGCAACAGCACGGAATAAACGTCCCTTATCGAGACCACACCATCAAACCAGGATCTGGCTTTTTCGGCGGGCTGTTTGATGGAGACGATCTTGGCCGGACAGGGAGCCACATATATTATTCCAATGTCATTGGGACTCAGCCCCAGCTTGGCGGGCAGGTTCCTCCTGATCTCCCTGGCACGCACCTCCCGGGGCACGTCCAGGGGAACTACCAGCTCCACCAGATCCGGATATTTCACCTGGATCAAGCGGAGCATGGAAGGGCAATGAGAGGATATCAGGGGAAGCCGGCCCCGGTATTTTTTCATGTATTTGACCAGCGCCCGGGACAAAGCCGCGGAGGAAGCGCTGACATCGGCGACCTCGTTGAACCCGAGTTTTTTGAAAGCCAAGTGTACGATGTAAGGATGAACGCTGGGCTCGAACTGGGAATAGAGCACGGGGGATGGAACCACCACTTTGTATTTGAAATGAGATATCTCTCCCACCGGATCGGTGATGGGAACGATTGCGCCGGAGGGACATACGGAAATGCAGCTGCCGCAATCGACACAGAGATCTTCTGCGATGATCGCCTTCCCGCCTTTTACCCGGATGGCCTGAGTGGGACAGTGCCGCATGCAAACGCTGTGTCCGCGACACTTTCCCGGATCTACTCTATGAGCGTGATAATACTGCGACAAGCATTTCCTCCTTTTCCCCTCGCTTAGTCACACTCACCCAAGGGTAGAGAGAACGAACTCGAATTCAAAATCCCAACGGCAAAATTCTCTCACCCACTTTTACCCTCCGCTAATTCTGAATTTTTATTTGCCACTTTGCATTCTGCATTTTTGCACTTTCCTTGATTTTCCCGCCGCTCAAACGGTTAACCCGATTTCACACGAAGAACCTTATCAAGAGCGTGGTTCCCTTTCCCACCTGGCTTTTGATCTCCATCTCGTCCGAGTTTTTCTTTATGTTGGGGAGCCCCATGCCGGAACCGAATCCCATGGCTCTCATCTCTTCGGTGGCGGTGGTGAATCCTTCCTGCATGGCCAGCTCCACGTCCGGGATACCCTTTCCCTCGTCCTCCAACACCACCTCAATAAGTTTAGGGGTAACGGAGAGAGAAGCTCTGGCTCTCTGGGCGTGCATCACCACGTTCATCTCCCCCTCGAAGGTGGATATGGCCACCCGGCGGATGAGTTTCGGGTCGAATCCTATTTTTTTTAAAAGAGACTTCACCTCGGTGGAAACCATCCCCGCATTGGTGAAATCGTTCCCCTGAATGTAAAACTCGCGGGTTAGAAGCATCTCCTCCGTTTTCTGTTCCGCAAAACCGGCTTTCAGCTCCCGCATCTCCTTTTTTATTATTGAATCTATTTTGACACAAGCATCGTACATGTCCAGCCCGGTGGAGAGCAGAATCAAACTGTTGTCCTGCGCGAATTTCTCCGCTCCATCCTTGGGTCTTTTGCCCCGAATAAACACCACCCCTTTGAATTCTGCCATATGGGCGGAGATAACCGCTTGTTGGGTGGCCAGTCCGGTGAGCAAAATCGAATTGGGTTTGCCGAAGGCTAAAACATCGCTCATCAGATCGGAAGCGTAAATATGCTCCACCTCGATGTCGAGTTTCTCCTTTCCCTCGATAACGGAAGCTTCCAGCGCATCTTGTATCATTCTTATCATCACAACCGTAATCCTACTTTGATCTCCACACAGACTGCTGCCCGACTCTGATTCTGATCAGAGTCGCCTAAAGTTGATTTCTACCAATCATCCCACCGGCATCTAGCTTCTCAAGCCCAATCCGTAAAGTTTCCCTACCAGATCGAAGGTGGGCAGCCCGGTGGACAGGATGGCAATTTTGTAGCGGGTTGCTAGATCCACCGTCTCCTGCGGAACCTGTTTACCGTTGGTGACGACGATGGCGGATATATCTACCAGATTAGCAGCCGGGATGATGCTTTTATGGGTTTGGACCGTCAGCCACAGGTTCCCTGATTTGGCGTTAGCCATAACATCGCTCAGCATATCCGAAACAAAAACACCAGTTATCTCACGGTGCTCGAACTGGCTTAATGGTTTGAGTTCAATCTTTTAAATCAATTCTTGGGTGGTCATTATAGTTCTCCTGCAATATATTATGAAATGAATTTACGCTCAGATTAAAATACCGGTTTTCTGCCTTTGGGCGGTTCTAAAGAAAGCATCTCTACATCGTGGATAAAATCACCTTTACACAAAGAAAGATCTTTAATCAGATCAAACGGAACGATCTTAATCCGAGAACGGGAGGTATCTCTTCTTTGATTGAAATAATCGGTAAGTATATCCAGTTTATATGTGGGAATGGGTTTTGTCTTTACCTGGGGGAGAAAACCGAAAGCCACCACAAGCCAGATCTTCTCCGCCTCATATTTCTTCTGAAGGATCTCCACCTCGCATTCGGGCAGACAACTGGTGCAATGTAAAAACCCCATTAAATCGTCGAACTTTTCCAATAGTCGGCACTTGGTGCACAAAAGATCAAATCTGAATGATTGAGCGTTTTCCACCCTACTCCAAAAGTGGTTTCCCTCGCGATACTTATCCCCAAGAATAGGAACCTCTTCCATTGAAAAGTATGTTCTTAACTCGTTACAATGAAAGCACTTCTCGAAAACGACAAATCCAAATTGGATATTGGTCAATTCCCATTGATGTTGACATTCAGACATATGCTTCTCCTCCTCGCTTCTGGGTAACTAAATCCTTCTTATAAAATTCTGATGGGTAAGAATTGAAGAGAAAGAGATTACAGAAATCCCGTACTTTTTCTCTACGAAACAGAATGCTTTTTGCTATCTGGTGTTTATTCATTCTTTCTCAGGGTTCTTGACCTCAACTGTTCCTTGAATCTTGCCATCGAATCGTGCGTCAAGCTTGAATTTCAAGTGATTAGATCATTCGTAGATCAAAACTCGCTTGTTGCGATTGATTTCCACTTTACTGAAAAAAACTAAAGTGTTTTTACCTATGTGGCTACTTAGGATCCGCCTTAAATACGAACACCTCATTAATTTAGTCACCCTTTCCCAAAAGTCAAGCAGATATTTGGAAACTATCCCGTTAATGGTGCATGTTTTTCGATTTGATTTTAGGAGAGTTGCGAGACGAGTTTAGAACTTTCTTCGTTTCAGAGTAACAATCCTTAGCCCAACTTGAAAACATCCAAAAGTTCTTTGCACAGCGTAAGGACAACTGCCAAGTCATCTTCAGGTCGCAGTTCACGTATTGTTATCATCCTACCTCCATCAAATCCGCAGGCTGGAGTCCCGGCGGTCTCGAACTTGTCTTCTGGACACCTTCCCCAAAAAGATAACCCCGCCTGACGGCAGGGTCAACACCTATGACGGGGCCGATCCCGCCTTGGCAGTTCGACTTTGCTCACTGTCCT
>JBDROD010000364.1:0-7170 GCA_043810415.1 Candidatus Zixiibacteriota bacterium
CCTATATTCTATGCCAATGTGGTAAGGGGAGGCCCGGGACTGGGCAATATAGCACCCTCCCAGGGGGATTATTTCCAGGCAACCCGAGGCGGGGGACACGGAGACTACCGGGTATTCGTGATGGCTCCCAATTCTGTCAGCGAGATGGGAAACTTCCCCCGGATTTGTTATGAGGTTGCGGAAAAATATAGAATGGTAACCATGGTCTTGGCGGATGGACTTTTAGGGCAAATGATGGAGCCGATCGAATTTGATTTTGAGCCGATAGATCCCACCAAACTACCTCCAAAGGATTATGCCTTAGGTAAACAGGAAGGAAGATCTCGTCGGGTGGTCAGATCTTATGATTTAAAACCTGGTTTCATGGAGAAGCATACCTGGAAGCTTGTAGAGATATATAATCAGGTTGAGGAAAAAGAGGTGAGATATGAAACCATCATGGTAGAGGATGCCGATTTGCTGGTGGTAGCATATGGAACTTGTTCTCGAATATCCAGGGCAGCTATGGCTTTGGGAAGAAAAGAGAATCTGAAGATCGGTTTACTCCGGCCCATCACCGTCTGGCCTTATCCCTCAAAAATCCTGCGTGATCTGGCATCGAGAATCAAAAAGATTTTAGTGGTGGAGATGAGCACCGGTCAGATGATCGAGGATGTGAAACTAGCCATAGAAGGAAAAGCCCAGGTCTTCTTTCACGGCAGACCTTCTGGCGGCATACCCACGGAATTCGAAGTGCTGGATGTGATAAAGAAAATATACGGAAAATAATCCGAGTTGATTTTATTCTTAGAACTTCTTAAACCCTTAAATAAATAAATTATGGAAAAGAAAGTTTTCGCGCGAACAAAAGGATTGACCGAAGTACCCATGCGGTATTGCCCGGGATGCGGGCACGGGGTAATTCATCGTCTGGTGGGTGAAGCCATGGTGGAGCTGGGTATCAGGGAAAGGACCATCGGGGTGGCTCCGGTAGGTTGCTCGGTTTTTGCGGATGAGTATTTCAACTGCGATATGATCCAGCCGGCTCACGGAAGAGGACCGGCGGTAGCCACCGGCATGAAGAGGGTCAAACCGGATTGCATAGTCTTCAGCTACCAGGGAGACGGTGACTTGGCCTCCATCGGAATGGCTGAGACCATACATTCAGCCGCCCGGGGTGAGAACATCACCATCATCTTCGTCAACAATGCCATTTACGGGATGACCGGTGGACAGATGGCCCCGACTACCCTTCCGGGTATGAGATCCACCACCACACCTTTCGGAAGAGATCCCAAGGTGGCGGGTAATCCCATTCGTGTTTGCGAGCTTCTATCGGCATTGCTGGGTCCTGCCTACCTGGAGAGAGTAGCCGTTAACACCCCGGCTAACGTGGTAAAAGCCAAGAAAGCCGTAAAAAAGGCTTTTCAAACACAAATCGACGGACTAGGATTCTCACTGGTGGAAATTCTGTCCCAGTGCCCCACCGATTGGGCGATGACCCCGCTGCAGTCGATAGCCCGGATAAAGGACGAGATGATCCCCTACTATCCCTTGGGGGTATTCAAAAGTCCTGAAGAGAAGAAACAATAGTGTGCGGGTCTCTGGATGTGGGGAAATCTTGAGGAATAATCTGCATTCTGCGGCGGACGATATAAAACGGAGGTAGTATGTATCAAGGCGTGATAATGTCAGGATTTGGAGGGCAGGGGATAATCTCAGCCGGTGTGCTTTTAGCTTATTCCGGGATGGTGGATGGCAAGCACGTCACTTTCTTCCCGGCATATGGGGCGGAGATGCGCGGTGGAACTGCCAACTGCTCCGTGGTGGTATCCTCTGAGGAGGTTGCTTCTCCGGTGGTTTCTTCCCCCGATTCCCTAATAGTAATGAACGAACCCTCATTGTTTAAATTCGAGCCTGCTTTAAAGCCCAACGGATTACTGCTGGTAAACAGTTCCTTAGTTTCCAGCAAACCCAAAAGAACCGACATAAAAGTCGTCACCATCGATGCCAACAAGATCGCAGAAGAGATCGGGACGGTTAAATGTGCCAATATGGTGATGCTGGGGGCTTTGATAAACCACACCCAGGCGGTATCCTTGGGAAGCGTGATCAAAACCTTGACCAAGGTGTTCCCTCGCGCCAAAAAAGAGATGCTTCAGATAAATGAAAATGCTTTGAATAAGGGTACAACTTTTTAGAAGTACCCGCCAGTGTTGATATTAAGGAAATTTGAAATGGGCGTTTCTTCTTTAAGGGAAACGCCCTTTTGATATCCACCGATCATTCTTGCTAGGATTAAATCACGCTGGGGATTGAAGATATAAAAGTATAAGGGATAAAATGCCGAAGGTGGGATTTGAACCCACATGCCCGATGGGCACTGCGCCCTGAACACAGCGTGTCTGCCAATTCCACCACTTCGGCTTCAGTCAAAATATATGCTCCCCTTTGTTTGTCGGCAAGCATTATTTTAAATTTCTCTTGCCGGACATCTTTGACCATAATATATTCGAAAAGTATGCAAAAAGAAAAGGGACAAATCCGGGTAGTTGCCACCAATCGCAAAGCCCATCATCTCTACCATGTCATCGAGACATACGAAGCCGGGATGGTGCTGGTTGGAACGGAAGTAAAATCTCTAAGAGAAGGTAAGGTCAACCTTAAGGACAGCTATGCCAGCGTGGAGCGGGGAGAGATGATCCTCCATCAGATGCACATCAGCCCTTACGATGCAGCCAACCGGTTTAACCATGATCCCACCCGCAAAAGGAAGCTTTTAATGCATGGCTCCGAGATAAAAAGGCTTTTGGGTAAAACCGTGGTAAGAGGGTTTACCTTAATACCTTTAAGGGTCTATTTCAAGGGGAAGGTGGCTAAGGTTGAATTGGCACTGGCCATAGGTAAGAAAATGTTCGACCGGAGAGAGGATATCAAGGACCGGGAGGTCCAAAGGGAGCTGCGTCGGGCGCTCAAGGAGCGCCAACACTAAATTGACCATAACTTACCGGTTGTTTCGCTTGGGGATTAAGCATAGAATCCCCAATTCTGAACAGGCTGATATCACTAATTCAGACATGGGGATTCTGGTCACTCCGAAAGCTTCAACCTTAGCATTTAATGTAATCTCTTATTTACTTCATAAGATTCGAGAACCAGAGCAATGACCGTGAAAAAATTATATATAGCACCCAAAATCATCCGTTCTTTTCTGTCTTGTTTAGGCATCTTTGTAATCTGCACTCCTCTTACCTTTTCTACCAGCAACGTCAATATTCTGTCTCTGCAGGCGACCGAAAAGGTGAACGGGGTCTTAGTCGAGATCTTTCTGGTGCAGCCTCTCAAGTTTGAGGTGTTTTCAGATCAAAGCCAAACGGTAAATGTCAATTTTTTCCAGGGAAGATTGGATACGGGGTATTTCAATATGATGAAATCCCCTGATCAATTGACCTGGATCAAAGCTTACCAGTTTGAGAATTCCGCCCAGATATCGTTTAAACCCAGAAAACCTTTTGTCAATTATACCCATAATGTAATGGCTGATTCTACCCGTATTCAGATATCTTTAATTGGCGAAGCCCCTATCATCGATTCGGTTGAATCTTCACCAGCCGATTCATCCCCTCGACTGGAGGGATTTTTAGATGTTTCCATTGAAAGGATAGTCATCGATCCGGGCCATGGCGGAGAGGATTCGGGAGCGGTGGGCAAAAAGGGACTGATAGAAAAAAAAGTGACTTTAGACATAGCTAATAGACTCAAAAAGTTATTGGTTGACGAAAAGGGCTTTGCGGTTATTCTAACGCGAGATAACGACGAATTGGTCCCCCTGGAACGGAGGGCGGAAATCGCCAATCAAAATAAGGCAGATCTGTTCATCAGCATCCATACCAATGCTTCAAAAAAAAGAAGCGCTCGGGGTTTCGAGACTTATTTTCTTTCCGCAGCCAAAAATGAGGAAGCCCGAACTGCTGCTGCACTGGAGAACTCCTCTCTGCGATTTGAGCAGACCAGCGATTCGAGCCAAAATTTGCCTGACATCGATTTCATACTCATGGATCTGGTGCAGAATGAATTTCTGGCGGAATCCTCAGATTTGGCTACCATGATACAAAAACGTCTCAAAAAAGAGCTTACTATTCCCGATCGCGGGGTAAACCAAGCGGGATTTGTGGTGCTGAACAAAACATATATGCCGGCAGTTTTAGTAGAAACTGCTTTCATCTCTAACCAAGAAGATGAAGCCTTGTTAAAAAAGGATTCTTTTCGTCAGCGAGTTGCTCAAGCCATATTTAAAAGCATAAAAGAATTCAAGCAGAAATATGAGTCGTTAAAGTGAGATGCGATTGCATATTTGTAATTTTAAGAAATTTTCCCCGTTCCTTTTTTGTAACGAAATGCGATTAGAACATGACAACATCCGGTAAAAAATCAAGCTTAAGTATGGTGAACTCAAGTCCCATCGGCATCTTTGATTCGGGATTGGGGGGATTAACCGTAGCCAAAAAGATCTTTGAGCATCTCCCCTTCGAGAATGTGGTCTATTTTGGAGATACCGCCCGATTCCCTTACGGACCCAGATCCAAAGACACAATCAGAAGATTTTCCTTTCAAAACGTAAATTTCCTTCTTACCCAACGGGTAAAATTCATCGTAGTTGCTTGTAATACTGCATCTGCTTTGGCGTTAAAAGAACTGAAACAAAACTTTGACCAGCCCATGATAGGTGTGGTCGAGCCTGGAGCAAAAGCTGCCGTTGAAACTACCCGCAACGGAAAAATCGGAGTGATTGGGACGGTGGGAACGATTCATTCCGATGCTTACCGAAAGGCGATCCACCGGTTAGATCACCGACTGAAAGTCTACTCTCTCCCCTGCCCTTTATTTGTATCGTTAGCTGAAGAAGGCTATATAAAGAAAAAAGCCACATACATCATTGCCTTGGAGTATCTGCGTCCTTTGATTGAAAAAGGTGTAGATACCCTGGTTTTGGGGTGTACCCATTATCCCTTGATGAAGAATGTCATCTACCAAACCATGGGAGAGAAGGTGAAACTGATTGATTCCGCAGAAGAAACCGCCAAGGAGGTGAAGAGATTTTTGGAACGAAACGGACTTCTCAGAAAATCAAATAAGCCATCTTTTCGGAGTTTTTATGTCTCCGACATTCCCGATAGATTTGTGGAGGTGGGAGAACAATTTTTGAAAGGTAAAATAACCCGGGTGAAAAGAATCGATATTGAAGGATATTGAGTTTTGTCAACGGGAAAGATGGATTAAGCGGATAGTCAAGATATGAGAATAGTTTTAGCTACCAATAACAAGGACAAAATCAGGGAGATAAAAAGGATTCTTTTGGGATTGCCGGCTGAAGTTTTAACTTTAGAGGATTTTCCCGGCTTTCCCAAAGTCGAAGAGACCGGGAAGACCCTTGAGGAGAATGCAATCCTGAAAGCTGAAACCGTATTCCGGTTCACTCAGTTATCCTCACTGGCAGACGATTCCGGTTTGGAGGTAGAGGTTCTGAATGGTGCCCCGGGAGTGCTCTCCTCACGTTTCGCGGGTGAACATTGCAGTTATCAGGACAACAATAGGAAATTGCTCTCGCTGATGAAAGATGTGCTTCCGGAAAAAAGAGGAGCCAAGTTTGTCTGCGTTGTAGCCATCGCCAAAGGGGTGGATCAAATCACTACCATAAGAGGTGAGATAAAAGGGGTAATCACCGAGGAAGAAAAAGGGGGAAACGGATTTGGTTACGATCCGGTCTTCTTTATACCCCAATTGAACCGGACCTTTGCACAACTAACCTTTGAAGAGAAGAACAAAATCAGCCACCGGGCACAGGCATTTACCAAAGCCAAGGAGATGCTTTTAAGGGGATTTTTGAATGATTGATACCGTCACGTTCGACTTGTGGAATACCCTGATATCCAATTGGCCACAGGATCACGACAGGTATAAACAAATCCGGGTGGAGGGGACAGGCCGGATGCTGAAGGAATATGGAATAGCTGTTTCTCTTGATCGTTGGGCAAAAGCATATGACGATGGATTTGAGAGATACAAACAGATATGGAGCAGGAACTCGGACCTCTCCACCGATGAGCAATTGAAAATAATGTGGGACATTTTGCCCGAAGAGAAACCGAAAACCATTTCAGCGGATTTAATGGAAAGATTAGTTGAAGCCTATACCAGCCCTCTATTGATTTACCCGCCTCCTTTGATTGAAGGAGCCAGGGAAACGTTGAAACAAATCAAAGAAGAGAAATTCAAAGTAGGCTTAATATGCAATACCGGTCGGACTCCGGGGAAAACCATAAGGATTTTACTTAAACAAGTCGGAATTATTGACTGCTTCGATACCACCACTTTTTCTGACGAGCTTCGTATCAGGAAACCCGACCCCCGAATTTTCCACCATACTTTAACTCAGCTTAAGAGCTTACCTCAAAAATCCCTGCATGTGGGTGACGTAGTGGAGCTGGATATCCTCGGTGCAAAAAATGCGGGAATGCAGTCGGTTCATCTCAACCCGGATCATACTCCATACGAACAGATAGTCCCGGATTTCACCATCGGGCATTTGGACGAGCTAAATGGCATTTTGGATAAGCTCAAATAAATTTAATTGCTATGAACATTCCCATTTCGGTTTCGTATAATCATAAAATAATATTTTATCGGATTTAAAGAAGTGAAGGTAAGATAGGAGTTGACGACAATTATATTGTAAAGACAGATGGGTAAATCGAGTAAAACAAACAACGGACACAAGCAGACGAAAAGGTGGTTGAAATATGAGTAAGAAGATAGGAATTCTAACCGGTGGGGGTGACTGCCCCGGTTTAAATGCTGTGATACGGGCGGTGGTGAGAAAATCGATACGCAGGTATAACTATGAGGTCCTGGGTATCCTCCAAGGGTGGCGAGGTCTCATGGATTATGGATTGACCGAAGAGCTGAACTTGGACAAGGTTTCCGGCATCATCCACCGGGGAGGGACCATACTCAAAACCTCCCGGACCAATCCCTTCAAGGAAAAGGACGGCGTTAAAAGGATCCTGGAAAAGAGGATGTCCTTAGGACTCTCCGCCGTCATTGCCGTAGGAGGGGAAGACACCCTATCGGTTGCTGCCAAGCTGCACGAGGAAGGGCTGGAAGTGGTCGGCGTTCCCAAAACCATTGACA
>JBDROD010000365.1:0-2128 GCA_043810415.1 Candidatus Zixiibacteriota bacterium
CATTCTCGGGGCGGATTGGATTCAGGCTTGTGATGTGTCCGCGAACACCGAGTTTCTGTTTCTCCAGTTCATGCGCTTGGCGTGTCATGTAGGCGGGATTCATTAGCGTCAGCGCCTTGCCCGATGGCGTGGATATGTCGCGCTCAGGTATATCCGATAGGTGAGGGTTCGGCTGTGACTCCTTGGTCACAGGTACATAAACCTCGCCGTGCACCGCGTTCCAGCGCCGATATATGATGTCTTTTTCGTAAGCAACCCGTGCCTGAATTCGCGCTTTCTCTAAGGACTCCTGTTTTGTCTGAACCATGTCCCAAAACAGTGAAGTAGCGACGATAATCGTCCATACCGTTGCCAAGCCCCAGATAAAGCGTTTCAATTGAAGGAAAGGTTTTCTAATCTTTCCAAAATTGTCCATGATTACGTCTCCATGGAGAGAAGTGGTGAAATGTAAATTCCCCCTTGCCTGATTCCTTCTATGGCTGTAAAAAGTTCCGTATTTAAATTCAGATCTCCCGACATAGGTATCTGAAGGTTATCCCCAATGCCGGAAGGGCGGCAAAAAGGACAAGAAGAATTAACCGTACACGCAAACTGTCAAATGAAAATCGTTTCATCACCTACCCCCTGAAACCTTTTTGACACTTAAGACCACCTGATCCAAATCGAAAGGTTTGAGGATAAAATCACAGGCTCCCAGGCGCATAGCCTCCACCACCCTATCGATCTCTGGGAAAGCTGTCAGTATGATTACCATTATGTTTGGATTCACCGCTCGCACATTCTTTAAAAATTCCATGCCATTCATTTCGGGCATCTTGATGTGAGAGATAATCAGTGAATCTCTCAATTCATGCTTACTTGCATTATACCAAAATCACAGGAAATTTCAGTATACTTCAGCAATACGAAAAAACTCAGGGCTGAACAAAACGAGCTATTCCTTTCCACACCAATTACCCGGCAACCCTTCCGGAGGTTTGCCAATTCCCTTCGTAATCTGCCAGGAACCAATTTTCAAGGCACCAAATAGTCCTATGCCTTCTTCGCGGTGCCCCCCTTCCTCCCATCCTTCTTGGGGGTGGTCTTCTCCCGGCTACGGTCATTGGTTCCGGGCTTGTTCTGACCTCCCGCAATCCACCGATCGATAGTATCCTTATCGAACCTCCAGACCCTCCCTATACGAACGGCGGGGATCCTACCCTGAGCGGCATACTTAAAGATGGTGATTTCGTGGAGTGGGCGATATTGGGCGAGTTGCTTTGTGGTCATGATCTGGGGCATGTCTTGGACCCCCACCAGCAAGGGAAAGGAAAATATTTCGATAAGTTTGCGAGATAATAATATATTGGATCATACTATACCAAAAGAACATAATCAATCCAAAAATGATGCAAATTGATAGAAATAAGACGTTTTTGAGCTGTTTATCCCGAAGAATTCGGTGAGGGGTTGGAGTATTTGAAGGGATCAAAGGAAGGGCCATCCGATTGATGGCTACTTATCGTAAGTGTTGGTTGGCCTGGTTTTCAAAACAAGCGATTACCGAACGTAAACTTGATGGTGGTGCACCTCAAGGATAGCAGCTATCTGAAACTAGCCTCCTTTACTGATAAGTTGGAGATAGTACAAGTTTTAGAGACGAAAAAAACTTAGGATACATTGCAGATATTGAGACTTCTTAACAAAGATGGTTCTACCCCATCCCCTCGGTTATCTCTTTCGCCAAAATTGTTCAGCTCGATATCGCTCGGAAAGGCGATGATAATTGAGTGAAACCCTCATACCGATCAGTCGGCACAACGAAGAATGGCAATTATGTTTTAAATACAGTAAGTTAGCCATCTATTTCAGGGGAAGAGTAGTTAACGGCCAAGCTTAGCGGTGTGGGGCCGCACTGCTGAGCCGCAGAGGCCACTAATGCGGGTCCGGGGCCATATCAGTTGCAGCGCGTTTGGTTAAGCAAGACGCAACTGTGCCAGGGAAGCTCGAGCATGTCCCCCGCTTATGTCCGGAATAATGTTTAACTCTAGCACAGTGACCCCCGAGAAATCGACGCGACAATCTTCCTTCTCGAAAGTTGTGCCTTGGGGGCTAAAGTTCCATTGCTGGCGCACGATCTCTCGGAAAG
>JBDROD010000366.1:0-13328 GCA_043810415.1 Candidatus Zixiibacteriota bacterium
GGCTTTTGCAGTTCCTCCGGCAGACGGGGGAAAGCTAATCCTTTTGCTTTATGACGATAATAGAGGAATCCTCCGGTTCCCAAAAGGGCAAGTGCCGGAATTAATAGAAGGTATCCTAAGTAACTCCCCTTAACGTCTATGGGGGGTTTCAAACCCCGGATATCCTCCTTATCGCTTTCCGTGGCTCCCACGCTTTTGACCAGTATAAACAGAGGCTCGGAATGAGTCTGTTTTCTATCCCCATTCGGATCGGTGTAGTATATGGCCAGATCGGGGATGACGTACTCGCCGGTGGTGAAGGTGGTGATCACGTATTCGCTTTTGTTTACCATCCTTCCGTCCTTGGTCTTCACCGGATCATAGATCTTGTAATCCTTGACCTCGAACGATCCCAGATTTGATCCCAGTCGGAGAGGCTCCAGCTTGATTTTGGGATCGGTGGTTATCTTCAGGGTATAGAGAATCCGGTCACCGATGGTGATGGTGGCTCGATCCACCTGCGATTCCACGGAAATCAGTGATTCCTCCTTGGCTTGGGAAAAGGACATCAAGCCCACAAACCAAAGAGAGATAAAAACTATAGTTGCATTTCTTTTCATCGGTTTTTTGTCCAATCTGCGATGAAACCTCACCCCCTGTCTCCCCCTCTCCACTTAGCGATTCGACTTCGCTCATCGTCCTGAGCTTGTCGAAGGATGGAGAGGGGGACCAAGGGGGAGAGGTAATTAAACTAAACTCTCGAATTACAACTGATCATCATATATCTTTACTTTCTCCGCTTCCATCATTTTCGAAACCAGCTGACCGTATGCCTCCTGCTGTTTCATCTTCTTCAATTCGGTTTCGATCTGGGAACGGACCTCCTCCGGCTTTTTATCTTTGAACTCGTCTTTATGCGCATCGTAATAAAGCTTGACGTCGTTTTCACCTATGGAAACATCCTGAGGGATCTCCTGGGATAAGAGCTGGTTGATCATCATCTGCTTTCTCACCTGCATCATCCCCTCCTCTACCTCCTTATCCTGGTCCAATCCCCGGCGGAGAGCGGTATGATACAAAAGCTCGGAACCGATATAGCTTTGGAGGAACTTGAGTTTTCCGGCTCTGTCCTTGAACTGGGTCTGTACCGACGGGGGGAGCTTTTCGATCTCATCCTCCAGCTCGGTCAAGGTGATCTCCCGGTCGCCGATTCTTGCTACCACCACACCTCCCTTTTTCTCCGTTTTGGTTTGATTCAGATTGGTGCTGCGGTCCAGCTCCTTCTGCGCCTCCAGCGATCTTCCCATCCTCTCGTAGCATATCACCAGATTTTGGTTGATCTTCTCCTTGAGCTCACCTTCCGGATCGATGAATTTGGAGGTGACGAATCGGGCAGCAGCGTTCTGGTAGTCATTTAGTTGGTTTAAGTAGATATTGCCCACGATGTAATTGATGTTGGCTTGCTTTTTCTTATTCAAGACACCCGAGCTCAAAAGGCGGTCGTATTCCGCTATGGCCTGGAGGTAAAGCTTGCTGTCCAGAAGATCCGAAGCCAAATCCTGCTGGCGGGATACATCCAGCTTGGATTCGGTTGCCTTGCCAATTTGAATGTAGATCATGACGGAAACTACTAAAAGCATTCCGACCAACACTAAAACTATAATCAGAATCGGATTGGTTTTCACTTGACCTGTATTCATTATACCTGCCTCATTCTACTCCCCCTTTGCTCCCTTCCTTTTCAATGAAACCATAGGAAAACCAAAGGGGGATTTATATTAAGCGCTCGACTGCAAATATAATCTTCCTTGCACTTTCGGCTCTGGTCAGCCACTTGTTTATTTCGATAAAAATGAATCCTACCCCGCCAGGTTCTGCTTATCCGGCGGCTGGCGCTTTTCCGTATCCTCTCTTCTGATCTCCTCGTCCAAATCCCGGGCTCCTTTCTTGAACTCGGAGACGCTCTTGCCGAGTCCGCGGGCGATCTCCGGGATCTTTTTTGCCCCGAAAAGCAGAATAACGATCAAAAGGATCAACAAGAGCTCTTGCGCTCCCAGTCCGAACATGATTCCTCCTTAGCGGAACCTTCTGGCTCTGAGCTTGAAAAATAACATCAGAGGCTCCACGTATGATTTATCCGTGAAAATGTACACGTGATCCAGATCCATGGACCTGAATCCCTTATCCAGTTTGGATTGTTCCCTTAACGCGTAATCCTTAAAATCCGTCCTCACCGCCGTGCTTTTGGTATCGACCATCACCTGTTCCCCGGTCTCCGTATCCTCCAGCTCGATGAAGCCCACGTTGGGAAGCTGGAATTCACGGGGGTCGGCTATTTTAATAGCGATAACATCGTGTTTTTTGTTGGCGATGGATAGTTTTTTCTCAAAGCCGGAGCTTAAGAAGTCCGAAACTAAAAAGACCACGCACCTTCGTTTTATCACCCGTCCCAAAAACTCCAGAGCCGAGTTGATGTCGGTCCGGTGGTGCTGCGGTTCAAAATAGAGCACCTCCCGGATCAGCCTGAGTACGTGGGAGCTCCCCTTCTTTGGAGGAACGTATTTCTCCACCCGGTCGGTAAAGATGATCATCCCCACCCGGTCATTGTTCTTTATGGCGGAGAAAGCCAGAACCGAACAAAGCTCTGCGGCTATCTCCCCCTTCATCCTCAAAGCCGTCCCGAACTCACCGGAGGAGGAGGCATCCACCAAAAGCATCACCGTAAGCTCCCTCTCCTCCTTGAATTTTTTCACGAAGGGGAAACCGTACCGGGCGGTAACGTTCCAGTCGATGATCCGAACGTCGTCGCCGGGCTGGTATTCCCTCACCTCCTCAAACTCCATTCCCCGCCCCTTGAAGATGGAATGGTACTCGCCGGAGAAGACGTCGTTCACCAATTTTTTCGTTCGAATCTCGATTCTGCGAACTTTTTTTATGATCTCTTTCGGTAACATCTTGTATTGGAGTACAGAAGCTTGCTTCTGTGATTTCTTAAAAAAACTCTTTTCGCGGGGCTTAATGCCCTGCTCGATGATATGTAATTAATTGTTTCTCATAGTGGCGGGAATCGCGAATGCGTTCACATGAATATCCCGCCACCAAATTTTAGCTTAACTTAACAACGGGCGAATCTGAAGATTCGCCCCTACTTTATATATGGAGTGCAAAGGTTCACCTTTGCCGTTCTTATCTTAATGACGATATAACAGGTCAAGATGAAGTCGCAGATCCCGCTTCAAACGGGGTTTAACACTCCGGTTTGCGAGGAGTGATTATGGCACTTCTATATGATCGAATATCTTCTTGACGATGTCCTCCGAGGAGATCTCTTCCGCTTCCGCCTCGTAGGTGACGATCACCCGATGCCTTAACACGTCCATGCCGATGGCTTTGACGTCCTCCGGGGTAACGTACCCCCGACCCTTGACAAAGGCATGAGCTTTGGCGGCTAAGTTCAGGTAGATGGATGCCCGGGGTGAAGCCCCATAAGCGATCAAATCCTTGAGATCGATTTTATACTCCTCCGGATTGCGGGTGGCAAAAACGATATTCAAGATGTAATCTTTGATCTTCTCGTCCACGTAGATCTGCCCCACCACCTCCCTGGCTTTGAGAATGTCGTTCGGAGAAATCACTTTTTTGACTTCCGGAAAACCGACCTCGGCATTCCGGTCGATTATCTCCAATTCCTCTTTCTTATTGGGATAACCGACGGAGAGTTTGAGCATGAACCGATCCACCTGCGCTTCGGGGAGCGGATAGGTCCCCTCCTGTTCGATGGGATTCTGGGTGGCCATGACCAAAAAAGGCTCCTCTAATTTGAAGCTGTTCTCCCCTATGGTCACCTGCCTCTCCTGCATCGCTTCCAGTAGAGCGCTTTGAACCTTGGCTGGCGCCCGGTTTATCTCGTCCGCTAAGATCAGGTTGGTGAAGAGAGGTCCCTTTTTGGTGCTGAAAGTGCCGCTCTGGGGATTATAGATCATGGTTCCGATGAGATCGGCCGGCAGAAGATCGGGGGTGAACTGAATCCGCTGGAACTTGGTCTGGATGGCATCCGAGAGCGTTTTGATGGAGAGGGTCTTGGCCAGTCCCGGCACCCCTTCTATCAATATGTGACCGTTGGCCAAAAGACCGATTAAAAGCCGTTCCACTAAGTATTTTTGACCCACGATCACCTTCCCCATCTCTGCCAAGAGCGCCTGTACAAACAGGCTCTCCTTCTCCACCTTTTCCTGAATCGCTTTTATATCAGAAGCAGTTTGAGTTGTTCCTTCCGGCATAACTTCCTCCTCCTATCGATTGATCTTCGCCTTTACCATACCCTCTCATGTCTTAAAATGAAAAGTGAGATTTGAGATTGAGATCAGAAATTTAATCAACTATAATCAGACTATCTTAAATGACGTTTCATGACTGAATTTTACTGTTTATTAATAGCGCAGATTATTTATTTATTTTTTACAGCCCTTCACCCTTTTTGTTCCAGAAATTTTCTCACCTGTTCTGCAATCTGTTCATATCTCTTCTTTTCCATGTCCTCTTTGGCGAATTTGATCATGTCACAGGTTGAGAGTATCTCCTTTAACCGGGTGACCTTTTCCGGTGATAAATCCAAATTAGACAGGGAGCTTACGATGTCGTTAGTGGTCTTACCCGAGGTGACGATTTGGTATTTTGTCTCCAGGTAACCGGTCAGAAGTCTGTAAATATCCCTGGAGAAGCCATCCGATCGCCCCATCTGCAGTTGCTCCGAGATTTCGTTCAATCTTTTTAATGCTCCATCTTCCGGGGTTTCCGGCTTTTGCTCCTCCTGCTCTGATCCCTGTTCTTGGGGGATATCAATTTTCCTTACCTTTCTTCGGGAGGAATAGATCACATATATCAACATCAGGATTATGGCGATGACCAGGACGATCTTGTAACCGGATTGACTGCTCTTTAAGGCAGGGGTTATCTGTACTGAAACAGGTTGAGTGGAAAGAGAGGAGCTGTCCTGGGTGACATTGTCGATGTAATTGACCTGCACCGGACCGATCCTTCCCGTTCCGGTCTGTATGGGCTTTAAAACAAACTGAAAGGTTTTGAGTGATTTGGTCTTACCCTCTTCCATCTTGAACTCGTTCAATGAGGAGCTTCCGGAGATCTCCAGGTTTTCACACTGCGGAGGGGTGACCGGGGTTATCATGAATCTACTCTGCTCCCCCTCCCAGCTGACCTGAATGGTGAAAGTCAGCTCCTGGTTGAGTGGAACAGCGGAGTGATCCACGGATGATTTCAGTTCAATCTTTGCCGGAAGGGTACTTGACTGGCAAAAAGCAGGAAAAGAGAAAAGAAACATCAGAACAGAACACGTTATAAAGATCGGAATAAATTGTTTCATTGGTATTTAATGGTTTAAAGTTTTAAATGTTCAAAAGTTCAATATTGCTTTGTTTCATACGCCAAAAGTGAAAGAAGGTATATGGTCAAAAGGATATTTGACTGCTATATGGAAAGCTAAAACTTTCCGCTTCACAAGCAATTTGTTATATATAGAGAGTTAAAGGCTATCTTCTTTTCTTGGCGGTTCGGCCTTTCTTGGTTATCTTTTTTACTTTTTTCACCTTTTTGGCTTTGACCGGTTTTGCTTTTCGAGCCGGCTTTTTGGTTTTCTTTTCCGACTTACCCAAGGCGTTCTTAACCAAAATAGCCACTTCCGCTGGACTATCTGCCACCTTGATACCCGCCTTGTTGAAAGCCGCTATTTTCTCCGCTGCGGTGCCGCTTCCTCCGGCGATTATGGCTCCCGCGTGACCCATCCTTTTACCCGGAGGAGCGGTTCGACCAGCCACAAAAGCCACCACCGGCTTGGTCATGTTCTTCTTAATGTATGCCGCTGCATCCTCCTCATCCGTCCCTCCGATCTCGCCGATCAAAACCACCGCCTTGGTTTGCGGGTCCTTTTGGAACATCTCCAAAACGTCCAAGAAGCCGGTTCCCACGATCGGGTCACCGCCGATTCCCAGACAGGTGGACTGCCCGATCCCGTTGTTAGTAAGATGATACACCACTTCATAGGTCAAAGTTCCACTGCGGGAGACCACCCCCACGCTTCCCTTCAGGTGAATCTGCCCCGGCATGATGCCTACCTTGCTCAACCCGGGGGAGATCAAACCGGGGGTATTGGGTCCCAAAAGACGGGTCTTGGTCCCCTTCAGGTAATGATAAATCTTCAGCATGTCCATGGCGGGAACGCCTTCGCTGATGCAGACCACCAGATTCACTCCGGCATCCGCCGCCTCATAGATGGCATCCACCGCAAATTTGGAGGGGACGTAGATGACGGAGGTATTTGCTCCGGTGGCATCCTTCGCCTCTTTGACCGAATCAAAAACCGGCACCCTCTCGACTTTTTCCCCGGCTTTTCCCGGGGTAACGCCAGCCACTACTTTCGTCCCGTAAGCCAGCATCTGTTTGGCATGAAACGCCCCGTCCCTTCCCGTGATCCCTTGGACGATCACCTTGGTGTTTTTGTCGATCAGTATGCTCATAAAACTCTCCTTATAGTTTAAAATTCAAAGCGCAAAATTCAAAATTTCAATTCAAAAATAAAAATTATTTTTATAATCCTTCTATCACTCAATTTTGAATTTTGAACTGCAATTTTACATTTTGCTTTTTTAACTTTAAATTTTTCTTTGTAATTTCTCGCCTATCAAACTTTGGCTCCACATGGATAGATGCTGCAAATCATCCTCCAAACATGGAGGTCTGCGTCATCCCCGAAAGCTCGATGGCTCTCTTCACCACGTCCTCCATGGAGCTGGTGGCGGTTAAGTGTATCTCCTCCAGGATCTTCCTGGCTTGATCCTCGTTGGTTCCGGTCAATCTCACCACGATGGGAACTTTGGGTTTGAGCTGTCGGACCGCATGCACTATCCCGTTGGCCACGTCGTCACACCGGGTGATCCCCCCGAAGATGTTGAAAAGAATGGCTTTCACGTTCGGGTCTCTCAAGATGATGCTCATGGCAGTTACCACCTTCTCCGGATTGGAGCTGCCCCCGATGTCCAAAAAGTTAGCCGGCTCCGCCCCGAATCTTTTGACTAAATCCATAGTCGCCATGGCCAATCCCGCCCCGTTGACGATACATCCGATGCTGCCGTCCAGCTTCACGAAGGAAAGGTCCTTCTGCCGGGCTTCGATCTCGGTGTTCTCCTCAGCATCCAAATCCCGCATCGCCTCTATCTCCGGATGCCGAACCAGACCGCTGTCATCTATGTTTATCTTGGCATCCAAAGCCCACACTTCCCCTTCGGCGGTGGTGATGAACGGATTTATCTCGGTCAAGGAGCAATCGTTTTCCCAGAATGCCCGGTAGAGTTTCAAGATGACCGGAATGGTTTGATTGGCTATCTTTCGGTCCGTATAGAGCCGGTAGACTAAATTACGAGCCTGGAAAGATTGCAGTCCCAGTATGGGATCCACCTGCAGTTTGTAAATCTTCTCCGGGGTCTCCCGTGCCACCTCCTCGATGTCGATGCCCCCCGCGGCTGAAACCATGATCACCGGCTTTTTGCTTTTACGGTCGACGATCACCCCCAGGTAGGCTTCGCTGGTGATGTTTTTGCACTCGCTTACCAGAACCTTCTTGACCACCAGCCCCTTTATCTCCATGCCTAAAACCTGAGAGGCTTTCTCAAATGCTTCATCCGGGTTATCCGCCTTTTTTATCCCCCCGGCCTTGCCTCTTCCCCCCACGTGCACCTGAGCTTTTACCATTACCGGTTTGCCGATCTTTACAGCGATCTCCTTCGCCTCTTCCGGTGTGGTTGCCACATCCCCGGCTGGGACCGGGATACCGTATCGGGCGAATATCTGTTTGGCTTGATACTCGTGTATCTTCATTTTAACTCCTTTGTTTACACCCCCCTCTCCACACACCGTCCACGGTCCACTGTCCACAGTTCACCGCTAAAACAGACTTTTCTACGGATCGTTGACGGTGTGATCTGTTTATCTTTATTTCTGATTGGCTGAAGCAGCAGAGATATTTTTCAAAAAGTACTCTGCTTCCTTCAAAAGATTCTCCCTATGATTAAACTCCGGTTCATCCAAAACCATCTCCAAAAGGTGATTCAATATCTTTCCCACCAGCGGCGAGGGAGGAAGATTAAAGCTTGTCATAACGTCATTCCCGTTGACCGCCAAATCTTTTAAACCGAAGGGAGGCTTCTTCTCCAGCTCCAGTTTGATCCTCTCCTCCAATTCGTCTACGTCCTGGGTGTGTCCCCCCTTTCCCTGCGCCACCACATCCGCCCGCCGAAGCTCCAACAGGGGGAATATCAGCTCCTCTCCCATCTTTCGAATAAGCCTTCTCACTCCTTTGTCGGTCACCCCGGTGGTGAACATGTGCTTGTCCACCAGCAGGCTCACCTCCTCGATTATCTGATTGGAATAGCGCAGTCTCGACAGGATTCTCTGGGTCAGTTTCGATCCCCTTTTTTCGTGTCCGTAAAAGGTAGCGCCATCCTGGACCAGCACCCGGGTTTCGGGTTTGGATATGTCGTGGAACAAAGCCGCCAGACGAATCACCAGATCCCGGGGAGCATTATCCACCGTTAGGATGGAATGTTCGAATACGTCATAGGCATGATATCCCCCGGGCTGCTCCACTCCGGCGCTGTGTGATAACTCCGGCAGTATCTTTTCCAAAAGCCCCACCTTTTGCATCAGCCGGAAACCGCTGCTGGGGTATTTGGCTTTGAGCAAAAGCTTGTTTAACTCCTCCTGAATTCTTTCTGCCGGAATGGTATCGATCAGATCGACGTTTTCCTCCAAACTCAAAAGAGTGTTTTCCTCCAACTCAAATTCAAACCGGGCGGAAAACTGGATAGCCCGCAGCATCCTCAAAGGGTCTTCTTTGAAAGAACCCGGATGGGTAATGCGGAGCAATCTCTTCTTTATGTCCTTTCTGCCATCTAAAGGGTCCACCAGCTTTCCGGTGGAGAGGTCCTCCGCCATGGCATTTATGGTGAAATCCCGGCGGTTGAGGTCATCCTCCACTTTCAAGTTATGATCATATTCCACCTTGAAATCTTTGTGTCCCACGCCGGTGCTAACCTCTTTCCGCGGGATGGCAACATCGAAGATTTGCCCGCCGTTGAATTTCTCCGACGGTGAGAATTTTATCACCCCGAAGGACTTTCCCACCAAATCGACTTTTCCGAATCGGCACAGGAGGGAACAGAGTTCCTCCAGCGGTATTCCGGTAACCAAGTAGTCCTTGTCCTTATCCGGCAGGATGGGTGAGATGTATTTATCCCGCACCGCTCCACCCACCTCGTAAATTTTCCCCTGGGTTAGGATTTCCTTAATGATCTTTGGATTTATTCCCGGTATCTTTTCCATCTTAAGAAAGAGAAATTTAAAATTAAAAGAGTAAAAAGCAAAAATACAATTCAAAGTCCAAAATTGTTCCTGATAAACATTTTTGAATTTTGAATTGCAATTTTGAACTTTTCATTTTGCACTTTGAATTTTATCTCATTACTATCCTCGTCCCTGCCGTTCTCTTCTTCACCGCTTCGTAAGCTTTGGGGATAGAGGTGATGATCACTTCCTTTCCGCCCGACTCCAAGAATGTTATGGCGGCTTCGATCTTTGGTCCCATGCTGCCTGGAGGAAAATGGTTTTCCTTAAGATATTTTTTCGCCTCTTCCACGTTTAAAGTATCTAAATTAACCTGTAATAAAGTCCCATAGTTCAAAGCCACTTTCTCCGCATCGGTCAAGATCAACAGCAATTCCGCACCAATGTCCCGGGCCAGGATAGCGGAAGCACGGTCCTTGTCGATAACCGCATCCACCCCCTCCAAAGCTCCGTTTCCCATTACATAAACCGGTATGCCACCGCCTCCGGCTGCGATCACTATCACCCCGCTCTCCGCCAGCGTTTTTATGGTTTTTTTTTCCACGATCTCCTGCGGGATGGGGGAGGGGACCACCCTTCTCCACATCTTTGCCCGATCCTCCTTCATCACCCAGCCTCTCTCCTTGGCAAACTTCTTCGCCTCCTGCCGGGTGTAAAATTGGCCGATGAATTTGCTCGGCTCCTTTATGGAAGGATCGTTTTCGTCCACGATCACCTGGGTGACGATGGTTACCACATCCCTTTGTATCCCCTCTTTTTTCAGCCGGTTCTGCAAAGATTGCTCGATCATGTACCCCATTCCCCCCTCGGTATCCGCCACGCAGACGCCCAAAGGAAGGATGGGAGCTTTCTCCCGGGCCAGCTCCACCCGGAATATGGCATTCCCCACCTGGGGTCCGTTCCCGTGGGAGATGACCAGATTGTAACCATCCCGGATCAGCTCCACGATCCCGTGCAGGCTCTCCCGGGTATTGGCGAACTGCCGGGCGATGGTATCCTCCTCTCCTTTTTTGGTAATGGCATTCCCCCCTAAAGCCACCACTGCGGTTTTTTTGCTCATAGGTTCGTTACAAACGGAAGAAGATGCAAATGCATCTTCGGTTTTCATGCTTTAGATTCACTCCCTCTCTCTTTTTCACCTGGAGAAAGGATCTGTTGATTCATCAGAAAGATTAGGGATTAAGCCAGTGCAAAGAAAGAGCAGCTATCTGTTCCCCTTTTTTAAAAACAAACTCATTACCTCCTCCAAATCCGGTTTCCCGATCTCCTCCAGCTCATATCGCACCCGGACTAAGGGTTTGTTGATCTTAAGCAGGCGGGTCAAATCTATGGGGGTGGCGATGACCACCGTATGGCAGGGGATGGAATTTATGGTTCTCTCCAAATCCTTGATCTGTTTTTTGCCATATCCCAAAGCCGGCAGCAGAGGACCGATCTTGGGATATTTCTCAAACGCCTCTTTGATCTCCCCTTTCACCCAGGGTCGGGGATCGACTATTTCTTTTGCCCCGAATTTCTCCGAAGCAATCACCCCGGCGCCGTAGGTCATCCCGCCGTGGGTTAAAGTGGGACCGTCCTCCACCACCAGCACCCTCTTTCCTCGAATCCTCTCCGGCTTATCCAAAAAGATGGGGGAGGCCGCCTCTATCAATATCGCCTCCGGATTGGCTGTTCTGACGTTGGATCGGACCTGTTCTATGCCCCGATAGTCGGCGGAATCGACCTTGTTTATCAGCACCACATCGGCCAAAAGGAGATTGGTCTCGCTGGGGAAAAAGCACAGCTCGTCTCCGGGGCGGTGAGGATCGACCACAGTGATGTGCAAATCGGGCCAATAGAAGGAAATGTCGTTGTTTCCCCCGTCCCACACGATCACCCGGGCTTCTTTTTCCGCCTGCTTCAGGATCACTCCGTAATCCACTCCGGCATAAACTATCGTCCCCTGACGTATGTGGGGCTCGTACTCCTCCCGCTCCTCGATGGTGCAGTGATGCTTATCCAGATCGGTCAGCTTGGCAAAACGCTGGCAGATCTGCTTGGTCAGATCGCCGTAAGGCATCGGATGCCTGATCACCACCGGCTTTATGCCATGGGCTTTTAGAAGCTGGCAGACCTTCCGAGTGGTCTGGCTTTTGCCGCTGCCGGTTCTGGTAGCACAGACTGCGATGACCGGACGCTTGGATCTGAGGGTGGTGGCATCCCGGCCCAAAAGCTTGAAATCGGCACCCGCCGCCATCACCACCGCCCCCTGGTGCATCACATATTGATAGGAGACATCGCTGTACGAGAAAACCACCTGGTCCACCTTGTATTTTTCGATAAGCTCGACTAAATCGTCTTCCGAAACGATGGGGATGCCGTAGGGATATAGCTTTCCCGCCAACCGGACGGGGTACTTGCGACCTTCGATATTGGGTATCTGGGTGGCGGTGAAAGCGATCACATCGTACTGGGGGTTATCCCGAAAAACCGTGTTGAAGTTATGGAAATCCCGTCCTGCTGCTCCCATGATCAAAACCTTTTTCTTCTGCATAAAGCTTCCTTGGTTATTGAATGAAAAAACTGACTTGCAGGTACTACGTTAGAGTAACTAAAAGATACCTTTAGAATCCTTTTATTCTATATCACTTGAAGCTTCGGTTACGCATCGTTTACTGTTTCGTTTTGGTTTTCTGCGTAACACGAAACTGCTTTCAGATCAACGATACGTCACCGCCCTTCGATGAACTCAGGGTGCTGAGACTGTCGAACCACTACCGAAACCTCTTATTGCATAATCGTTTTCTCCGCTGTCGATCCAAATCCTAAACGGGCATTCTTAATGACTTATGGCATCACATCGTCGATCTGGGCTCTCTGCAGTTTCCCGCTGAATTCCACATAAATCGACTTCCATTCCGAGAACACGTCCAAAGCCGCCGTTCCCGCTTCCCGGTGCCCGTTTCCGGTATGATTGGTTCCGCCGAAGGGAAGATGAACCTCCGCCCCGATGGTGGGGGCGTTTACGTAAAAGATGCCGGTGTAGGAATCTCTCATCGCGGCAAACGCTTGGTTGATGTCCTGGGTGTAAATCGAGGCAGAAAGCCCGTAGATGGTGCCGTTGTTGATCTCGATGGCCTGTTCCAGACCATCGCAGGGAAGGACGGAAACCACCGGTCCGAATATCTCCTCCTGGGCGATTCTCATCTGCTGATCCACTTCACCGAAGATAGTCGGTTCATGGAAATAGCCGTGCGCATAGTTGCCCGAAGTCAACCGATTGCCTCCGCAGAGCAGTTTCGCCTCCTTCTTGCCGATCTCCACGTACTCCATCACCGTGTTAAGCTGATCTTCGCATACCGCAGGCCCCATCTCCACGCCCGGGTCCAAACCGTTCCCCACTTTCAGTGCTTTGGCTCGGGCCACGTATTTTTCAATGAATTCCTTATAGACTTTCTTGTGCACGATTACCCGGGAAGTGGCGGTGCATCTCTGCCCGGTGGTGCCGAATCCTCCCCATAACGCTCCCTCTATGGCCAAATCGATCCTGGCATCGTCCATCACCATGATGGCATTCTTACCACCCATCTCCAGATGGACGTGCCTGAAATCGGGGGCACACGCTTCCGAGACCTTTCTTCCTACGTCGGTGGATCCGGTGAAGGTAACCAGTTTGACGTCCTTCGATTTCATCAAAGGCACCCCCACCGCACTGCCCGAACCGGTAACAAAATTCACCACCCCCTTGGGAATCCCCGCTTCCTCACAGCACTTTACCAAGTTATAAGCGGACAGCGGAGTGAAGGATGCGGGTTTGAATACCACCGTGTTGCCGCAGACCAAAGCCGGCATCAGCTTCCAGGAGGGGATGGCCATGGGGAAATTCCACGGGGTGATCATGGCACAGACCCCCAGGGGCATTCGAACCGACATCTGAAACTTATTGGGCAGCTCGGAGG
>JBDROD010000367.1:0-7109 GCA_043810415.1 Candidatus Zixiibacteriota bacterium
AACCTGGGAGGTGAAAAATCTCTCGGGAGGATTTTCTCTCCCGGAAGCAAATTTGACGGTTTTAACCGATCATCAGATATTCTCCCGCTATTTCTGGCGCCGCCGGAAGAGAAGATTCAATGAAGGGATGGCGCTCTCCTCCTATTCCGCCCTTCAGATGGGCGATTTTGCGGTACACATAGATCACGGGATCGGCAGGTATGCAGGCTTGGAGACTTTGGAGGTAGATGAGAGAAAAAGGGAGTGTCTGAAGTTAGTCTACGAGGGGGGGGACAAGCTGTACGTCCCCATCGAGGAATTCAACCGGGTGCACAAGTTCGTGGGAAAGGAGGGTGCTCCCGGTCTGTCCAAACTGGGCGGGACTGCCTGGGAGAACATAAAGAAAAGAACCAAGAAAGCCATTCAGGATATGGCTCAGGATCTGATCGGGCTTTATGCCGAAAGGAAAGCCGTTCCGGGATCGACCTTCTCCCCGGATACGGTCTGGCAGAAGGAGCTGGAGGCGTCCTTCATTTACGAGGAGACCCCGGATCAGCTGGCCGCCATCGATGCGGTGAAAAAGGACATGGAGCAGAGCATCCCCACCGATCGTTTGATCTGCGGCGACGTGGGTTACGGCAAGACCGAGGTGGCGGTGAGGGCTGCTTTCAAGGCGGTGATGGACGGAAAACAGGTGGCGATCCTGGTTCCCACCACCATCCTGGCTTTCCAGCATCATTTTACCTTTTCCGAAAGGCTGAAGAGCTTTCCGGTGAGAGTGGAGATGCTCTCCCGGTTCAAAAGCCCGGGCGAACAGAAGAAGATCATCGGGGAGATGAAAGAGGGGAAGGTGGACATCGTCATCGGCACCCACCGGCTCATCCAGCGGGACGTTCAATTCAAGGATCTGGGGCTTCTGATCATCGACGAGGAGCAGAGGTTCGGGGTGGCGCAGAAGGAGAAGATAAAGAAACTGCGCCGGCTGGTAGACGTCGTCACCTTGACCGCCACCCCCATCCCCCGCACCCTGCAGCTTTCTCTTTTCGGTGCCAGGGACATGTCCATCATCAACACCCCTCCCAAAGACCGGCTTCCCATCCAGACGGAGATAGCTCTATTCGACAAGAAGCTGATCACCGATGCCGTCCGGCGCGAGGTGGATCGGGGCGGACAGGTATATTTCGTGCACAACCGGGTTCAGACCATCGAAGCGATGTATCGGTTTCTCTCTCAGTTGGTCCCCCAGATCAGGATAGCAGTGGCTCACGGGCAGATGGATGAAAGACTTTTGGAAAAAGTGATGCAGGATTTCTTGAATCACCAGTACGACCTGCTGTTGGTCACCTCCATCATCGAGTCCGGAATAGACATGCCCAACGTCAACACCATCATTCTGGACCGGGCCGACCGCTTCGGATTGGCTCAGCTTTATCAGCTGCGGGGTCGGGTGGGAAGGTCCAACGTGAGGGCATACGCTTACCTGCTGATACCCAAGGTCAAAACATTGACCCCCAGTGCCCGGAAGAGATTGAAAGCCCTGGAACAGTTCACCCAGCTGGGCTCCGGTTTTCATCTGGCGCTGAGGGATCTGGAGATCCGGGGGGCGGGGAACCTTTTGGGACCCCAGCAGCACGGGTTCATCGAGGAGGTGGGATTCGACCTGTATTGCCGGCTTTTGGATGAAGCGGTAAAGGAGTTGAAGGGGGAGAGGATGGAGGTGCTTCCGGAGGTTAAACTTCAATTCGATCTGGACGTCTATATCCCGGAATCGTACATTCCCGACAGCCAACAGAGGGTGGAGATCTACCGTAAGCTGTCCGAAGCCAAATCGCCCGAGGAAGTAGGTGAGGTGGAGACGGAAGTAATCGACCGTTTCGGAAATCCCCCTCCGGAGGTGGAGGACCTTTTGAATCTGACCATAATCCGGATAGCCGCCTCTCACCTGGGAATCTTCAGGATTTCAATGAAAGAAGACCGCTTGACCCTGGAGTTCTCCAAAGACAAAAGAATAGAGAAAAAACAGATCGAGAATTTGCGAGACAAGATCAAATTGCCTTTGGAGTTTGCAGTGAATGGAACTTTCAAAGTTTTCGTTGGTTTAAATATGGTAGATCAGAAAAGAAGCCTTTTTGTTAAAAATCTCTTGCTAAGCTTATGAGAAAGTTTTATATTTGATTTTAATCTTTTTGGAAAAGTGTGACGTTCTTTTCCGGTGAAGAAAAAAAGTTCAATTTAATGATAAGGAGGAGTGAAGTGAAAAAGTTAGGGTTGCTGCTGTTAGTAGGGATGCTGGTTCTCGTTGTTTTCTCCGCCTGTGGTACCAAAAAGGAGGGTGGTGGGGTGGTAGCCAAAGTGGGAAACATGACGGTCAGCACGGACGATTTGAACCAGGAATGGAGCAATGCCTCCCGCATGGTCATTCAGGGGGTTTCCGAGTATGAGCGAAAACAAGATCTGGTGAAGAAGCTGATCGGAGATAAGGTGGTGCTGTTGGAGGCCTATAAGGAAGGCATCGACAACGAGGTGGAGCAGGATACCGCTTTTGCCAAACAGAAGGAGACGATACTTTTGAACGTATTGTACAAAAAGGAGATCGTGGATAAATCCAAAGCCACCGAATCGGAGATAAAGGATGAGTACAACAAACAGAAGGAGGAGATTCACGCTGTCCACATCCTGGTAGAGACCAAGGAGGAGGCAGATAACATATACCAGCAATTGAAGAACGGGGCGGATTTCACCCAGCTGGCCAAGGAGAAAAGCATCGATCCCTCGGCAAAAAACAACGGAGGAGACTTGGGATTCTTCGGATGGGGAAAGATGGTTCCCGAATTTCAGGATGTGGCTTTCAAATTGAAGACAGGTGAGATCTCGCGACCGGTTCAGACCCAGTATGGATGGCATATCATCAAACTGATAGAGAAAAGATCGGTGGAGCAGACTTCTTACGAAGAGGCCAAAAAGATGATCCAATCCCGCCTGGAGCAAACCAAAAGGGAACAAAGGGTGAAAGAATACTTTGAGGAGCTGAAGAAGAAAGTGGGATTCAAGATCAACGACCAGGCGCTGGATTTGATCCAGTCGAGAAAAGTGGAGGTCCCTCCCGACAGCCAGGGATTGAGTAAAACCGGCGAAACGGTTGATGTCAGCAAGTTCACTTCCCAGGAGTTGAGCATGCCCCTATTTACCTACCAGGGGGGGGAGGTCAGCGTGGGGACCTTCGTCCAGCAGTTCAATCAGATGCCCCAGCCCTATCGACCCCGTTTATCGGACAAACAAAAGATCGGTGAGATCGCCTTTCAAACCCTGATCCGGGATATGCTTTTGAACGTGGCAAAGAAGGAAAACCTCGAGAAAAACGAGGAGTTTGCCAAGGAATGGGATGTTTTGAAAGAAAAGGAGATGATCAAGAGGATGAGAGCCGAGGTCATCTTGAAAGGGGTGGGTATCTCGGATGAAGAGATTCAAAGCTACTACGACCGGTTCAAAGACCGGTTCACGGTTCCGGCTCAGGTCAAAGTCCGTGAGATCATGGTCAAGACACCGGAGGAGGCTGAGGTCATCCTAAAACAGCTGAAACAAGGATCGGATTTCTCCAAGTTGGCTTCCGAGAAAACCATCCGGGAATACGTCAAAGGTTCCGGCGGGGACTTGGGCAGTTTTCCCCGAACCCGCTATCCGGAGATATTCGATGCAGCCATCGGGCTTAAGAAAGGTGATTTAGCCGGTCCGATCAAGATTCAGGACCGCCAATTGGGCATAGGGTATTCGGTGATCAAACTGGAGGACAAGACCGAGGCGAAAGTCCAACCTTTGGAAGAAGTAAAAGACCGGGTAACTCAGATGGCCAGGGCGGAGAAAGACAACAATATTTACAACCAGTGGGTGGAGAATGCCAAAGCCCGATATAAGATAGAGGTGTTCGACGACGTTATAAAATCAACCATACCTGAAACCAAAGCCGACTCCACCAAACGAGGTTAAATATCGGTCGGCGGGGTAGTCTTTACCAACCCTTCCTTCCGAGGGATTTGATTTATTAATGGATAAAATGGATGACTGCCGGGTTGGGTGATCCGGCAGTCGCATCTATGAAAATATCAAAATCATCATCCGGTGATGGTACCCCCATTAAATTAACAATCAAAATGAACAAAAGGATTCTGTTATTATTCTTCTTACCCCTGATCTTTATCATAACTCTGGGGGGATGCGGGGGGGAGAACACCAGCCGGCCCAGAGACTCGGTGGCTTGCGTGGGAAACAACTGCCTGACCGAAAGAGACATCGAGCATCAGATACCGGAAGCTTACCGGGGGATGGTGACAACCGAGGAGAAAAAGGAATACGTTAAAATCTGGCTGAGAACCGAGATATTCTATCAGGAGGCCCTTAAGGAAAAATTCGACAAAGATAAGAGAATCCAATCCCTGGTCAAACAGGCGGTCAAGGACCTGGTGGCAAAGGAGTTCATCGACGCCGAATTGAAAGGTAAAATCCAGGTGACCCCGGAGGATGCTCTTAGCTTTTATCAGCAGAAACGGTCTATGTTTGTATGGCCTGCCGACTACCTGCGGATCAGTCACATCTTCACCCAGGGGATGTCGGGGATAAGCCTGGCCAGCCTCATGCTGAAGCAGGGGGAAGGGTTCGAAGACGTAGCGGCTAAAATAAGCGAGGACGAGAAGACCAAAAAGACGGGGGGGGATTTGGGTTTGATCAAGATCGAAGATCTGTCGCCGGAGATTTCGGAATACGTGTCGAAGTTAAAGCTGAACGAAATCTCCTCGCCCATCCACACCTCCTATGGATATGAGATCTTCAAGATCACCGATCGGAAACAAAAAGGGAATCCCCAGGAATTCGAATGGGCAAAAGAACAGATCATGAACATGCTGGCTTCGGATTACCGGCAAAGAGAGACCGACTTGATGCTGAAACAGCTCTCGGAGAAGACCAGAATAGAAACCTTTGACTGGGCGTCGGACGTCAAACTGGATCAGGCCAAGTGAAAATCCAAATCTGGATTTTTATCCCTCTTTTTTATACATCATTTCCAATTAACCGAATCGAATCAAATCTTGCCCAAAAGTCGTTCGTAAACTGAATATGGAACATTCTTATTAGCCTATTTGGGGGAGTGAGGGGAGAGATCAATCACCGAATCTCTCTTGATTTAACAGCGTAATCCGAGTGAAATCGAAATGGAGTCGTAAAGAATAATGAAATGTTGTTCTTCGATGAAAAAGAAATATGGTAAATGAGTGAAGATTCCTAAAGATAAATCAGTCTCCGGCAGATGAATGCCGTCATAAACTTTGTTATTTACGGAAAGGTATCATGAGCAGAACAAAAAACCATGAGAATTTCCCTATTAAAGAGAAGCACCCCCGGCTTGATTTGGGCAGGCTTAAAGTGGCGGGGTACATTTTTCTCATCTGGATCGTCCTTCTTCCACCGGGCTGGTCTTCGGCCCAGGAGGTTTTGGACCGGATCGTGGCGGTGGTGGGTAACGACATCATCCTGGAGTCGGAGTTTAAGTTTGAGCTGAGCCAGTATATCAGCCAGGCAGGGATTACGTTCAAAAACGCCGAGGAGCAGAATAAACTTCAGAGAGATTTTCTGGGGCAGATGATCGACAATAAACTCTTGCTTTTAGCCGCCCAGAAGGACACCACCATCCAGGTGACCTCCAAGGAGGTGGATGCGGCGGTGGCGGATCAGATGAAAAAAGTAAAGGCGCAATTTTCTGAGGATGCCTTCCAGGCCCAGCTGCAGGCGGAGGATTTGACCGAAAACGAGCTTAAGAAAAAATACCGGGAGCAGATAAGAAACCAGATGATGATCGACCGGCTGGTATCGACCAAACTATCCAAGGTTTCGGTCTCCACCAAAGAGGTGAAGGATTTCTACCAATCTTATGAAGACAGCATCCCCGATCAGCCCGAGGCGGTGAAGTTGAGCCACATACTTCTGAAGATAGAGACCTCGCCCGCCACCCTGGATTCTCTGAAAAGAAAAGCCGAAGGCATATTGCAGTTGGTCAAAAAGGGTCAGGATTTTACCCAATTGGCGGTTATATATTCGGACGATCCCAGCGGAAAGGAAGGGGGGGATTTAGGATTTTTCAAAAGAGGGGACATGATTCCCCAGTTCGAGGACGTGGCTTTCACCCTAAAGCCGGGTGAGGTGAGTGAGGTGGTCCAGACCGAGTACGGCTATCATATCATCAAGGTGGACGAGAGAAAGGACGATCGGGTGCATGCCCGTCACATCCTCATTTTGGTCCGCCCCTCCCCCGAGGATACCGCCAGGGTGGTGCATTTGGCGGACAGCCTCTATCAACAGCTGCAGCAGGGGGCAGATTTCGGGGAGATGGCCAAGGCATATTCTACCGACGAGGATTCGAAGAAATTGGGGGGGGAGCTGGGGTGGTATCCGGTGGCTTCGATGACGCCGGAATTCAAAGAGGCGATAAAGGATTTGAAGATCGGTGAGATCAGTCCCCCGGTGATAAGCCAGTACGGGGTCCATATTCTCAAGGTTCTGGACAGAAAAACGCAGAGAAAATTGACTTTGGATGAGGATTGGGACGCCATAAAGGAGATGGTCCGTCAGAAGAAGACCAACGAGATGATCGCCAAATGGGCGGATAAACTGCGCCAGGATTACTACGTGGAGGTAAGGCTATAAAAATTCGTCCACGGTCAACAGTCCATAGTCCACAGACCGTCGCCATATACCAGGTGATTTACTGCATTGCCCATCTCAATAAAACAAAAACATGCGTTTAGACAGCTATCTTTCGGAGGTGCGGCTTATAAAAAGGCGCACGCAGGCAAAAGAGGCATGCGAACGGGGGTTGGTCTTGCTGGATGGAATGGTGGCAAAGGCGGGAAAAGAGGTTAAGGTCGGGCAGATCGTCACCATAAATTTCGCCAGCAGAACCGTGGAAGCTGAGATAGTGGGTATTCCATCAGGCAACGTGAGAAAACAGGAAGCAAAGGATTTTTATAAATTGATTCGAGAAGAGAGAAAAAGAGAAGAATTGTTTTAGTTACCGCCCGATAGTAAAATAAGTTTGAGGTTTCACCGGTAAACGAAATCAGATTTTACAATCCCGCCAAGTC
>JBDROD010000368.1:0-4983 GCA_043810415.1 Candidatus Zixiibacteriota bacterium
ATCTGATCAGCCGACCGAGCCAGTGAGAATCCCCCTCTTGCTCCCCGATGGGATATGATCAAACCTGATCTGGTCAGACTCTGAAATATCTTTGCTAAAAATTTCTCCGGAAGGTCCTCTGCTTCTGCCACCTCGGATAAAGAAACCACCTTCCCTTTGGGTTGTCTGGCTAAATATATCACGCCGAAGATACCGTAATCACCGGCTTTTGTAAGTTCCATAGAATCTAACTCCTCAAAAAAGAGGACTAATTATGTCTCACTAATATTATACGCTATTTCCGCAGTGTGTCAACACAAATTGTTACTTTTTTCACAAACTCGCTTGAAATTTCGAATTGAATTCCCCAGTCAAAAGCGAGCTTTTCATCTGCTCTATGTAAAAACGGGAAAGTTTAAATCCGGATTAAGTTCTATGGAGATGTAGTTCAAAAATCCTTTTTCTTAGAAGACATTACCAATAGACATTGGAAATTTCTATCCTGCCCCTCTTTTGTGAATGTTATCCCCCACTATAAGGATGGGTAGAATAAAGTCGCAATGACTCTAACCCTTTTTTGCAATTCTTTTCCAATCTTTCATAAACTGCAGCAAAAGCCTGGCTCCGAAACCGGTAGCGCCTTTGGTCCAATAAAAATAATCCTTTTCCGTGTCTATATCTTTATCTTTAAAATCTACTCCCGCTATATCCACATGAATCCAGGGAACGTCGCCCACAAAGGTTTTTAAGAAAGTGGCAGCAAGAATCGCCCCTCCCCATCTACTTCCCACATTCTTTATGTCGGCCCAATCGCTTTTCAAAAACTGCTGATACTCATCCCACAAAGGCATGGGCCAAACTCTCTCTCCGCTCGTTTCACCTGCCTGGATCATGTTGATATTCAATCCCTGGTGATTACTGAATATCCCCGCACAGATGGACCCTAAAGCAATTTTGATCGCAGCGGTTAAAGTCGCTACATCGATGATGGCGTCCGGTTTGAAGCCTCGGGCATAGGAGAGCGCATCCGCTAAAATCAAACGCCCTTCTGCGTCGGTGTTCAAGACTTCAATGGTCTTGCCTGAATGGGACTTTATGATGTCACCGATTTTCAGAGCCGAGCCTGAGGGGAGATTCTCTGCGGCAGGAATTATTCCGATTAGATGGACGGGTAATTGGAGTTTGGCACAACCGGCAATGGTGGCGAGCACCACCGCTCCCCCCATCATGTCCCCCTTCATCTCCAGCATGTTCTCTGTCTCTTTGAGTGACAATCCCCCGGCATCAAAGGTTATGCCTTTGCCCACCAGAGCCAAAGTATTCTTTTTTTGGGAGGGGGAGTATTCCAGGATAATGAGTTTGGGGGGTTGCTCACTCCCCGCAGCCACCGCCAGGAAAGCGTTCATCCCCAGTTTCTTTATCTGGGATTTGGAGAGAACTTGGCATTTCAGCCTGTTCTCCCGGGCAAGTTTTATAGCCACTTGCCCCAGAACAGTCGGGGTCAACTGGTTACTCGGTTGGTTGGCCAGATCGCGGGTAAAATTGGTAGCCCAGGAGAAGATCTCTCCATCCCTCACCCCTTGTTCCATCAACGGTATACTTTTTGATTTACTGGCCAGAATGGTCAGATTCTGCAAAACATTCTTCTGGTCATTAGCTTCGGTCACATAACGATCCAATTTATAATTGGCCAGCAGTATCCCCTCCACCATGGCCTGGGAAGATTGTCGGAGTTTTATCGGTAGATGATCCGATTCCAGCGCCATAACCGCGAGACTTCTTATCTTCAACTCCTTGGCTTTTTTCCCGGCATATCCATAAGCTTTTCGAACCTTCTCCAGTGTGATCTCATTCTTTTTTCCCAAACCGGTCAGGATGATTCTCTTGGCAAAAGATTCATTCTGAGGATACAAAACTACTGCCTGCCCCAATTTTGCGGTAAAATCACCGGAGACAAGCAGTGGGGCAATGATGCTGGAAAGTCTGTCGCCTGGAATCTGAAGGGTAATAGTCGATTTTGACTCGGGTTCAAAACACCCCAGAATGATCGCATCTTCTCCTACATTGTCAACCTGACCTGACTTGACTTGTGTTTGCATGTAAGTCTCCTTTATCTACTTGTTTGACATTAACCATTTCTCTCTCTGGTTTAAAACCAGACGAAACTTCTGATCAAGTGCATTCTTTTAAATTGGATTCTGGATGTACCAGATTCACGACTGTCCGCGAGTGTTTTTTGATTCCCTCGATTGAGCTCCGAATCATTGAACCTTAGAATTCCAAACCGATGAAAATTACAGATTGTCTTCTTTTATTACTCGTTAAAACTATAACTCAAACTTAAGAAATGTGCAAGTTTAAAATGTTTCCACTCAACCTGTAAATCCGTAAAAAAAAGGAGTAAATATTTGGGTAAAATCACGCGCTAAAAATACAGAGCCATTTTTAAGACCTACGGTTTTTCTCCCGATATTAATACTATAAATCCAATGTTAGATATATATCTATAAGATTTCTTTCAAAGGAGGGTACGGTGAATAAACAGACCGAGTTGCTTCTCGAGGAAACAGAGAAGAAAAAACAGAAAGAGGATGTTGACCCTGCCAGCGCCGGTCATTCGGGGGAAAAAGATGTTTCTTTATTGAAGCAGGAGCCTCCGGATCACAATTTAAATCAGAACGAAATAGATTTGTCGACCACATCCTCCTCCGGTGAGGTGGTTATGATTCGAAACCAAAAAGCAAACGACAATGGACAGCTCACCTTGGAAACTGACATGGCGGAGAAAAAACCGGAGGTGGAGGAAAATCGCATTTCCGTTATTGAACCGGACGATATGGCATATCAGACTGAGACTTATCCGACCTCGACTGAACGTACAAAGAATCCCAGAAAAGACCAACCCGAAAGGAAGAGAACTTCGCCTGCCAGATCCAAAAGTAAAAGGCCCAATCTCAGTGAAGGGGAGGAAAACAAACCGGACAGATCGAAAACCACCCACCGCAAGGGAGAACCAAAACTGCCCAAGATCATATCCCAGCCGGTAAACATGAGTAAAGGGGTAGCTTACCTTATCGGAAATACGATCAAGCTCACCGGTGGGGTCAAGCTTCTGCCGGGGGACGAGATAAAAATCAAAGACAAAGAATTCGTGCTCCGGTCCAAGCAGAAAAAACGTACCATCATATATGCTGGAGCCGCACTGGCTTTGCTTATCGGGCTGATATTGTTCACTCCCCTTTTCAGCTCTCATAACCACGGAAACCTCGTCGGGGTGGTGTTGGATGAAAATAACAGATACTCGGTCCCCCATGCCAAGGTCTACTTAAAGGAAACCGGCAAATCGATCCAGACCAATCCGTTGGGTTTCTTTATATTCGAAGATCTCCCGCCGGGTTTGTACTCTATTGAAACCTCCAATACCGGATATCGGACCAAAAAAGAGAACGTCACCATCACCAAAGATCAGTCCACCACCCTAGGTATACTCTTGTCTCCGTTGTCCGGCGACGTCTACTCTAAATCACCCTCCACCGGTTCTGCGGATCCCGGAGGTCGGGAAACGACTCCCTCCGAGGTGGGGACCGGAAGATCCGATTATGGTGCAATCAGGATTAAATCCAACATTTCAGATCCGGTGATACTGGTGGATAACAAGACGGTGGGAACGGGTAATAAATTATTCCAGAAGATTACACCGGGCACTCACCAAATCACCGTTTCCCAGGAGGGTTACTACGACTGGGTGGGAGAAGCTAAGGTGAATCCGGGGGAGACCTTAAACCTGCAGGTTCAACTCTCCGAGGACAAAAACAGCCGGCTTACCCCCTCCACCTGGAGCGATTACCTGAATTTGGGCAATCTTCAAAAAAGCTCCGGCGATTTGATACAAGCTTTGAGCTCTTTTGACCAAGCCCTGAGTTTGAAACCGGATGCTCCCGAAGCGCTTCAGGGAAGAGGAAGTACCTACCTGTTAAGCGGGGAGAAGACCAAAGCCACAGAGGATTTGGATAAAGCCGGTAAGCTCTTCTTGAATCGGCAGGATTACCAGAGCGCCATCCTATGCTTCAATGATCTTCTGACTTTGAATGATAAGGATCCGTCCTATCTTCTTAACCGGGGAATCTGCTTTCTTAAAACGGGACAATCTCAAAATAGCATACCCGATCTGAAAAAAGCATTGGAGCTGGACGATGGACTCTTTGCCGGTTATTTGAATCTGGGAGAAGCTTATAGTAAAGCCAGTGATCATAAGCTTTCCATCGAGGCGTATAAACGTGCCCGCAAGCTGAACCAGAAGAGTCCGGAGGTATGGGTAGGCTTAACCAAGGTTTATTATGCCCAGGGGGATAAATCGGAAGCTAAAAAAGTTATCGGAAATATGAAGAGCTTTCCACTTATCTAGATCGGGAGAAGATGAGGCAGGATCCAAAGTGGGATGAGATCCTGAAGGATATTGGAGCCGTGCCATAATCTCAGGCAGGGAGTCAATTACAGCTTACGTTTGGTTGGACTACGTTTCACTTTATTAAGAAACCGGGACCTCCACCGTCTTCTGTTCTGAAGACTTCTTCATGCCGAATCTATCGGCGACACTTACAATCTGATCCAGCCGGAATGGTTTGGGTATTACATAATCGGCTTTATTCTTTTTTATCTCCTCTTCGCTCAATTGTGCCCCCCAACCTGAGATTATTATCACCGGTTTATCCGGATGGCTCTCCTTTATCCGCCGGTTCACCTCCCAGCCGGAGATACCCGGTATTCCCAGATCGGTAAATACCAAATCAAATTCCTCCCGGTAGAAAACCTCCAGTGCTTCTTCCCCGTTGCTTGCAAGGGTAACCTGGTGGTTCGACATCGTTAAGATATCTTTCAATATCTCCCGGATATTTTCGTCGTCATCCACTAATAGTATTCTCATTGGGCCTTCATTCCGCTTTAACTCCGAGTAATCCAGGCTTTTATCAATGTTCTCCACCTGGTTGACCCTTTTTCTGTATC
>JBDROD010000369.1:0-3146 GCA_043810415.1 Candidatus Zixiibacteriota bacterium
GGAAAAGAACATATTGGCGGTCAAGAGAGGCTATGACGAAACAAAAGTTTACGAGCTCTAGGTGACGAAGGGACTGATATGGAAAAGGACACAGAAAAGTCTAAAGAAAGAAGAAAGGTGCGATACCCATTCTTTGATAGCACTAAGATCCCCAATGATCTTTGTCCGATTGCCACTGATCTTATTGTCATGAAGACTGGTGATTGGAGGTCAGAAAGGCCGATAGTACTGCGATCGAAATGTGTAAAATGCGCGACATGTTGGGCATTTTGTCCAACTCAATGCATCGTGGAAAAGCCCACGTGGTTTGAAGCCGGCTTGGAGACCTGTAAGGGATGCGGGATTTGTGCAACGGAATGCCCTCATCATGCGATTATTATGGTAGAAGAAAAGGAGTAAACCAATGCCTAAGAAGATTGTCCTTGATGGAAACGAGGCAGCAGCATGGGGAGCACTACTGGCAAAGATAGATACCGTGGCCGTGTACCCCATTACCCCCCAATCCGGAGTGGCCGAAGCCATGTCCTCTTTTGTGGCTGATGGGACTCTAAAGGCTGACTTGATGGACGTGGAGGGGGAACACAGCGTGCTCTCGGTATTGCAGGGAGCGGCCTTGGCGGGAGCCCGGACTTTTACTGCTTCGTGCGGCCAGGGGTTGGCCTTTATGTTTGAACCGTATTTTCGCTGCCCCAGTTTAAGGCTTCCCATAGTGATGTGTATTGTCTGTCGCGACGGTATCACTCCCCAGTGTGTGTGGGGAGGACAACAGGATGCGATGACGGTGAAAGAGGTGGGGTGGATTCAGATGCACTGTGAGAACAATCAAGAAATTACCGACACTGTGGTGATGGCCTATAAGATTGCGGAACATCGTGACGTGATGCTGCCGGTAGCCGTGTGCTACGATGGAAATTTTCTTTCCTTCGCCGCTGAACCGGTAGAACTTGTTGATCAAGAGGTGGTAGATTCATTCCTCGGGGAGAAGAATGTGAATTGGCACGTGGCATTGGACCCGGAGAGACCCATGGCTGTTGACCCCCTTACTGGGTTGACCCCCGAAGGGGGGGTTCTGTTTGCCCGGTATCGTAAGGGTCAGTGCCAGGGAATGCAAAATGCACTCCGGGTGATTGTGGAAACGCACCGGGAATGGAAGGAAAAAACGGGCCATGACTTTGCACCACTAATTGAGGAGTACCGGTTAGATGGTGCGGAGTATGCGATCATGACCATTGGCTCCATGTCTGGCGCTGGCAAAGATGCGGTAGATGTAGCACGCGAACAAGGGAAAAAGGTGGGTCTAATCAAAATTAAGACCTTTAGACCCTTTCCGTTAAGGGCAATGGTCAAAGTACTTTCCAAGGTGAAAGCAGTGTCGGTGATAGACCGTTCCGTGAACTTCGGCTGGAACTGCGGCTTTCTCTACCAGGACATTCTCGCAACCTTACCATTCTTAGAGAAGAAGATACCGCTCATCAGCTTCATCGGTGGTCTAGCAGGGACTGACCTCACTACTGATCATATGGCAGAGGCAATTGCCGGAGCGGAAGACGCAGCCAAAGGTAAAGTAATAGAGGAAACGATCTGGTTTGGCTAATCAACGACATACAAGTGCTATGGAGACTAACGATGCAAACTAAATACCTCATTATTGGGAGTAGCCATGCAGGGTTGAACGCGGCAGACGAGATCCGGGTACATGATCCAGAAGGTCCCATCACCATGATTTCCATGGAGGACTGCCCGCCTTATTCACCTACGATTCTCCCTTACATTTTGGCGGGGAAGGTTGAAGAGAAAAACGTCTTTCTGCGAGAAGAGAAGGACTTCCAAGACCAGAAGGTAACGTTTCTGCCGGGGAAGAAAGCAGTTTACGTTGATACCAAAGCTTCAAAGGTATCTTTGGACGATGGCGGTGAGATCAGCTATGAGAAGCTTCTCATCGGCACTGGCTCCGAGCCAACCCTTCCACCCGTTCCGGGTGTGAAAGATGCCCAGTATCATGTTTTCCGCACCATGGAGGATACGCACAAACTGATGGAAGCGGCAAAGACTGCCAAGTCTGCGGTTATCTTGGGGACCGGCCTAGTGGGGATGCATGCCGCGGAGAGTCTAGCGGAAAAGGGGTTAAAGGTTGAGGCCATCCGGGGTCGACGGCCGGCGGTACTGCCTAACTATTTTGACAAAGAGGCTTCTAAGCTCATCCATAAGGTGTTTCTGGAAAAAGGTGTGCGCTGTGATCTCAAGAATCAGGTTGCCCAGGTGGAATCAATGAATGGTAAATCAAAAGTGACCCTCAAGGACGGAACTGCATTGGAAACGGACTTGCTAGTGGTGGGAACCGGGGTCAGATCACGCATGGATTTTCTTGACAATACGGGGATCGAGATGGATCAAGGAATCCTGGTGGACAACATGATGCGCACCTCGGTGGAAAATATCTGGGCAGCGGGTGACGTGGTTCAGGCCAAGGATTTCTTCGCCGACGAAAAAATACTGAATGCGATTTTACCCGATGCTTTCGAACAGGGGAAAATTGCGGGCCTTGGTATGGCAGGTGACGAAGAAACTATCCGCGCCTATGACGAATTAGGCGGCTATTTTTCTCTCGGGTATAAAGGCAGCGTGAGCATGAACACCTTCAATTTTTATGGGAACCGGTCATTTGCCATAGGCTTGTCCCTGGTGGAAGACGAATCTGACTACGAGATCGATAGAACAATCCTTACGAGCAGCCGTGTTTACCAGAAACTGGTTTTTGAAGGTGATTTTCTGGTGGGAGCGATTGGCATCAACGTCAGTCTTGATCCCGGGATCATAATGAACGTCATTCGACGAAGGGTGCTGCTGCGGGAGAATAAAGCCGATTTTGCGGTTAATCCTCTCAACGTGAGTCGGCGATTAATGTGGGAGTATTGGAGAGGGGCATATAAGCGGGGTAAGTAAGTCTTGAGTCAATTTGATATTTATATAAGTCGATGTAACGGTCGGAAACGCCTAGAAAAGCAAAATCGTTATCAATAAGGAGAACAAACATTGGGCAAAGCATATAAGACCTTGGCAGTATATCCGGAACGATGTAATGGGTGTGGTGACTGTGAAGTTGCCTGTGCAAAAGTAAAAGCTCAATCTAATGACATCGCCCACTC
>JBDROD010000370.1:0-2340 GCA_043810415.1 Candidatus Zixiibacteriota bacterium
CTTAAGAAGAATCTGAAGAAATTTCAAAAATCACGCATACTTTACATGATCGGCGACGTGAAAAATAGTGCCTATCGTCAAATTGCCATTGCAGTGGGAGACGGAATTAGAGCCGCCATGGAGCTACACAGAAAAATAACGGGGAGAGAGTTATGCGAGTGATAGACAGGATCGGAAGAGATGATGTGGCTTTGGTTTATATCGCAGAAAAAGAAGGGGGAAAACTAATAGAATTTGCCGAATCCGTCCAACCTCCCTTTCCCAGAGATAAGAAGTGGGTATTGACTATTTCCACCTTATTTGGATGCCCCGTCCGCTGTCGCTTCTGTGATGCCGGAGGTTATTATCAAGGGAGATTATCCGCAGAGGAGATCGTTTTTCAGATAGATTATCTGATAAATACAAGATTCTTGAATGGGACGGTGCCGGTTGAAAAATTCAAGATACAGTTTGCCCGTACTGGCGAACCCTCCTTTAATCCATGCGTTCTGGACGTTCTCGAACGTCTCCCCGAACTTTATCAAGCCCCTGGAATGCTTCTTTCTCTTTCCACCGTCGCCCCCCATGGCACGGATAATTTCTTTGAACGGCTGAAGGAAATCAAAAACCGGCATTATCAAAACAGATTTCAATTCCAGTTTTCTATCCATACCACCGCCGAGAAACAAAGAGACTGGCTTATTCCCGCGAGGAAATGGAGCTTTGGCAAAATGGCTGAATACGGAAAGTCATTTTATAACAGGGGAGAGAGAAAAATCACTCTGAATTTCGCTTTGGCAGAAGGGATGCCTATCGATCCGGATGTCCTGCTGCAATATTTTTCTCCCGATGTTTTTTTAATCAAAATCACACCGGTGAACCCTACATGTCAGGCAACCAAAAACGGCATAATTTCACACATTGTACCCGCTAAGGAAGACTATGAAATAGTGGATGCTCTTAAAGGGGCTGGATATCAGGTTATCCTGAGCATTGGAGAAACGGAAGAGAATTATATTGGCAGTAATTGCGGTCAATATATAACCTCATATAGAAGAGTCCGGAAGTCTTTAAAAGGGGGATATACCTATCTTCTCCCTAAGATTTAACCTAACATCTTCGGACGGAACATAAAACTTCCGCACCTGTACGGTATGCAAAACGGAAGAATGAACCATGCCTATATTTTTTGAATTGAAGCCAACGATTGCTTTCTTGCTTTTCATCCTCCTCGATCTTCTGTGTGTGGGTATGGGAATGGGGGTGCCGATCTTTTGCATACTATTTGGATTCGTGGTCGGCTGGTACATCGCCAAAAGGATAAGCGTCCTTGATCTGAGCATTCGAGATACTCTTCATCGGGTTTTGAAATATGCAATAACCACTTCACTTTTCACTCTTCTGGTGATGTGTGTCATCTGGGGACGAACCATCATCCTGCTTTTCGATCCCGCTTCCGATTTCAAGAATTTCGGCATCCCCATGATTCTGTATGAGCCGAAAGCCAGCTTCATCGGCTGGCTGGTTCTGATGATTTTCATCTCCCCTTTCCTGCAGCTGCTAACCACGATTTTCGCTTCGTATTTAACTTTGCAGCGTCGGTTTGGAGACGACAAGAACTGACTCTGATTTTTCGATCCTGAAACCAACCAGGAGTAAAACTTGCCCAAATATCACATGCGAAAAAAGGAAAGGGAGATAATAGATAAAAATCTATTATCGGAGATATTAAGAAACGGAAAGTATGTAGTCATATCCATGTGCCGGGATAATGAGCCTTATGTAGTGTCATTGAGCTACGGGTATGATGAGAAACAAAATGCCATCTTCTTTCACTGTTCCCCCCAGGGATTGAAGCTGGATTTCATCCGTCAGAATCCAAGCGTCTGTGCGACGGTAATTGAAGACCGGGGATATAAGATGGGGGATTGTTCTCATGCCTATCGCTCCGTGGTCTTTTGGGGGAAGATGTATCGGATAGATGGTCTGGCAGAGAAAAAACATGCTATCAACGTTTTACTGGAACATTTGGAAGATGAGCCCGACAGGATCAGAGAAAAAAGCCTTAAATCGGATGAGGATTACAAAGAAGTCGGAGTATTGAGATTGGACATAACCGAAATGACCGGGAAGAAGAGTGATCAATAAGTTTCAAAATAGGGTCTTCTCCAAAAGAGTTATGAAAAACAAAAGCTACGGAACAAGTCTATATCCCCTTCACCTTTGACCCGGGGAAGCATGATATGCTACCTGCAGATGCGATTTTATAAATTTCCCCTCCCTTGATGGGAGGGGGCAGGGGGAGGGTGACCATAACCGAAAACGAACATCGAAGAACGATACGTAACCGAAACCTTGCTA
>JBDROD010000371.1:0-5623 GCA_043810415.1 Candidatus Zixiibacteriota bacterium
GGTAAGCTATATTAATAAGAGAGGTTGTTTTACTTTGATCGTAATACAAAGCAGAAATCTATGAAGTTTCCATATGTCTCATTTGGTTTAGGTTATCCTTCAGTAAGGAATCTGTTCACTCTTAGAACAAAAAGCAAAAGCTATAAGGAGGTGTTTTAGCGAGCTATAGGTAAGGGAAGTCTGAATTTTCCCCATGAAATCAAAATTGTTTGATGAAAACAAAAAGCTTATAACCATTTAAAACCGCAAAGGAGAATCAAATGAAAAAAGTGATTCTGTTCTCTTTGCTTTTAGCCCTGGGTGTTTTCTCTTTCGTCTGGGCGTATCAGATCAATTCGGGAGCAGCCGACGAGCTGCAGGTGAAGCTGCTCTCCGCAGATGCCTCCAAGGTCCGGGTGGAGATCAAAATCCCCGACCTCCAGGTGGAAGACAAAACGGTCGAGGGAAAGACATATCAACAGATCATCATTCCCGGAGGAGGATGGCTCACCCGGGTGGGAGACCCCCAGGTCCCCTTGGTCTGCCGGTTTGTGGCACTCCCCCCAGCTTCCGGAGTGCGGATAGATGTGGTGGAGCAGGAGAAGGAGACGCTATCCGGAACATACCTGCTCTATCCCTATCAGCCCGCTCCTCTCCGTAGAGACGATTACATTCCGGGACCATTCCAGCTGAATCAACAGACTTATGCACAAAACCAGGCTTTCCCCGGCAACTTGGTGGAGAAGGGGGACATATCGATACTTCGGGATTTAAGGCTGGCACCGATCAAGTTTTTCCCGGTTCAGTACAACCCGCAAACCGGAGAGGTTTCCGTCTACAAGCGGATGGTGGTGGATATTTACTTCGAAGGGACCGGAGAGAATCCGCAAGTTAATCCCCGAAACCTATTGACCCGGTCGCATTTGAAGGTCTATGAGAATTTCGTGATGAATTTCGATCAAATCAAAGGGAACCGGGACGTGGTGGATGGCTCCATACTGATCATCACCTATGACGATTTCCGTTCCGCCATACAACCCCTGGCGGATTGGAAACAGAAGATGGGTTACGAGACTTTTCTGGTGAACAAATCCACCATCGGAACAACGAATACTCAGATTCAAAGTTATATCTCAAACGCCTATCATACTTGGGCCAATCCGCCGGAGTATGTGATTTTGGTAGGAGATGAAGCTCAGATTCCCACCTTCTCTGGTTTAGCCGGATGTATCACCGACCATAAGTATGCCACGGTGGATGGAACCGATTATTTTGCCGATTTAGCCGTCGCCCGGATTTCGGTTCAAACCTCGGCGGAATGTTCGCACATTGTCAGCAAAACCTTAAACTACCGGAAGACCCCATATATAGGTCAAACCGGCTGGTTCCGGCGGGGGATGACCATCTCCGGCAGCGACTATGTAGACGATTATAATGCTCTCCGCTGTGGACGATTCATGGTGGACTTTGGCGGGTTCACTTATTTTGACTCGCTGTGGGCTTCCAGGGGGACCAATACCGTAACCCAGATAACCAACAGGCTCAACGATGGCAGAACCTGGATCGCTTACTTTGGACATGGTTCTGCTACCACCTGGGCTTCCACTTCACCATCCTTTACCAATTCCCACATTGATGCTTTGAATAACGGGGAGAGACTCCCAGCCATCTTCAGCGTGGCATGCAACAATGCGGAGTTCAATTATTCTGGTGGTGATTGCTTTGCCGAAAAATGGATGAAGGTGGGAGCAGTAGGAAATGAAAAGGGTGCGGTGATCATCTGTGCCTCCACCGAGGGTTCGGCATTTTTCTATTCAGATACCTTGGGAAGAGGATTCTACAAAGCGTATTTTGCCGACAGCCTGTATCATTTCACACCCGCGGTAAATTCGGGGAAAATGTTCATGTACCAGTACTTCCCCCAGGGAGCTGGCGGCACCACCGAAAGGGAGATGCAGATGTACACCACCTTCGGCGATCCGGAGATGGACCCCTGGACCGCAGTGCCGGAAAGTCTGGTGGTTTCTCATCCCAACGTCGCATTCATCGGCGGATTTGCCTTCACGGTCACGGTCACCAAGGGTGGTCAGCCGGCAGCCGATGCCATGGTCTGTCTGATGAAGGGGACGGAGGTTTATCAGAGCGCTCGCACGGGAAGCAATGGTCAGGTGACACTTTATCCCGCTCCCGTTACCCCAGGGTCGATGGATTTAACCGTTACCGCTCATAACGGTTATCCTTACGAAACCACGGTTCAGGTGATTTCACCTTCCGGTCCCTATCTGCTCTATCAAGGGCTGACGGTGGACGACGATAATTTGGGAGGAAGTCATGGGGATAACGACGGTTTGGTGGATTTTGGCGAAACCATCGAGATGTCGTTTGGGTTGAGAAATCTGGGAGATTCAACTTCCCATAATACTTACGGAATTCTCTCCACCACCGATCCTTTGGTTAGCATCACCGTTGATTCCGCCTTCTGGGGAGAGATTCTGGCTCAGGATACCGCCCTCTGTTTGAATCCCTTCATCTTCACGGTTTCCGGTCAGATACCGGACCAAACGGCTATTCCGTTCCATCTGGATATTCATGCGACCAACGGGGACTGGGATTTCAGCGACATCACCCTGGTGGCTCATGCTCCGCTTTTGGTTTATAATTCCAAGCAGACGGATGACATCGGAGGAAACGGGAACAACAAGCCGGATCCGGGTGAAACCTGCAATTTGAACGTGACCTTGAGAAATGACGGGAGTGCGGGTGCCGCGGGAATATCAGGCACTCTTTCCTGTTCCGATCCCTATGTTGCCGTTACCGTTTCCAGCGCATCCTACCAGGACATCCCCTCCGGCGGCACGGGAAGCACCCTTACCCCTTATCGTTTTACGGTGACCAGCAGTTGTCCCATGGGCTATCGGGCCAACATGATTCTGAATATAACCGGTGAAGGCGGCTATTCAGCAGTGGATACGTTTGATGTTTTGATAGGTCAAACCCCCATCCTGTTTGTGGACGATGACGGCGGCGGTTCCTACCAAAACTATTTCCTGTCAGCGTTAGATTCAACCGGATTGATGTACGATGTCTGGACTTACACCACCCTGGGATCTCCCGCTGATTCGGTTCTGGAACAATACACCGCGGTAATATGGAACACCGGTCCGGATTATGGGACCATCTCGAATCCCAAGACCTTGACCGCTACGGATCAGTCCCGGCTGATGACCTATCTGAACAACGGAGGAAACCTGTTCCTCTCCAGCCAGGATGTGCTTTTGGACAACAATCCCAACACCTTTATCACCGATTACCTGCACGTGGTCGGACATACGGATGATGTGGGAGAGACGGCAGTGGCGGGAGTAGGCGGAGACACCATCTCGGACGGGATGGGATTCAGCCTGACTCCGCCTTTTTACAATTTCTCCGATTACATTGTGCCGGGAAGCGGAGCTGCGGGTATATTCACGGCAAGCGTAAAGGGTTCGACCGTTCCGAGAGAAGGTGTTCAGCTGGACAGCTATACTCAGGCGGGTAAGGGTTTGGTGGATTACGGGGCTTTGCGCTATCCGGAATCCGGGACATCCACCTACAAGGTGGTTTTCCTTGCCTTCCCGTTTGAGGGTGTTCCTCAAAGCGGAGCGGAACCGGACAACAGCTATACCCTGATGCGGAGGATCATTGGCTGGTTTGGATTGGGCCGGACCACCCCTCAATTCATGCACGGAGATGCCAACGGGGATCTAACGATAGACATAGCGGATGTGGTCTGGATAATCAACTATCTTTATAAGGGAGGCAATCCGCCGATTCCATTGGAGATGGGAGATGCCGATTGTGATGGAACTGTGGACGTGGCGGACGTGGTCTACCTGATCAACTACCTTTACAAAGGTGGATATCCGCCGCCTTGTTGAGATGTTTAAGAAAGTGAAATCAGTTTGGAATAAAATGACCCTCAACCCCGCACCAACATGGGATTGAGGGTCATTTCTTGGTTAGCTCAAGATATTGCCGACCACAATGAAAATCTTCAGTTTGTCCTTGACAAAACCAAAGTCCTGCGTATTATAGTTGCTGTACAAGATTAGCAGGTGATCTTGTATTTTCGATTCGGACTGAATTTCTTCCAAATTTAGTCCCTAAAGAAAATCGCTTCTTAATTGCGAGGGAAATCCATAAACTCGATGCAGAAACCTGCTATGATCTAATTGGTTCATGTCTTAGATTGTAGATTTTGCTATGAACCGTGAACTGTGAACCAAAACGAAGTTTTGGGGCAGTAGTTCAGTTGGCAGAATGTCCCGATGGCAATCGGGAAGGTCATGGGTTGCATAATATTTAACCAAGAAAAAGGTGGTTTTTGATATTCTGATGACTAATGACTTTTGACAATTGACTGATTTTCTGGGGCCGTAGTTCAGTTGGGAGAACGTCCCGAAGCAATCGGGAAGGTCAGTGACTAACACTTAGTTATATTTTACTTCACATGAGGACATGGTAATAGATGAATTTTGTGTATATGTTCTTCAGAGTCAGAAAAATGGTAAATATTATGTTGGTATAACAAAGGACATTAAACGCAGACTAAATCAGCATAATCGTGGAGTAGGAAAATCGACTAAATCAAGTAAACCACGGAATTTATTATATATAGAAAAGTGCAATTCTTTATCTGAAGCATCCAAACGAGAAAGATATATTAAAAATCAAAAAAGTAGATTGTACATAGAGAATTTGATTATAGCCAATCCATAATACTTAATGGGGCCGTAGTTCAGTTGGGAGAACGCTTGACTGGCAGTCAAGAGGTCACGGGTTCGACTCCCGTCGGCTCCACCATGAACCATTCGGTTCATGGCCCCGCATGATTCCTTCAAAGTTAAACTTACACCATACTGTAATCCCCAGATAAGGGCTGGAACTTTTTAACAAGCCGGTTGTAAAAACTATCGAAAACGGGAGGGAAAAAATAAAATTTAAGGAGGTTTACCATGTCAAGAAAAAACATAACTGCCCTGATTCTTGTGGTTTTGCTGACCGGTTTGACGGCGATCACCGTGGCGGTTGAGGAATCGCAGGAGAAGCCGGGCGGTGGCTGGCTGGGGATCTACCTGCAGGATATCAGCCCGGATATTGATGAAGCCATGGATCTGAAATCGGACCAGGGGGTTTTAGTGACGGAAGTGGTGGAGGACAGTCCGGCAGAAAAGTCGGGGATCGAATCGAAGGACGTGATCGTGGGATTTAACGAAGGAGGAAAGGGAATCTTCGTGAAAGTGGAGGGTGCATCCCAGTTGAAGAAGATGGTTAAGAAATCATCCCCGGGTGAGGTGATTAAGCTGAAGATCTCGCGTGACGGGAAAGAGAAGGTTTTGACGGTCACCGTAGGCAAGACACCAGAAGGTGAATTTTACTCCGAACGGGTAATGAAGATTCCCCGAATGAAGACGAAAGATAAAGCACGGGATACTTACCTTTTCAAATTCGTCTCCGGCAGCAGAATCGGGGTCAAAGTTCAGGAGCTGACCGAGCAATTAGGTGACTATTTTGGAGCAACCGACGGGGAAGGAGTCCTGATCACCGAGGTGGAAGAGGATATGCCGGCACGAAAAGCCGGACTTAAAGCCGGTGACGTGATCGT
>JBDROD010000372.1:0-2522 GCA_043810415.1 Candidatus Zixiibacteriota bacterium
AGATCGTCAGCGGCGTATTCATGGGGAGACGATGCGGCATCATGTTCCCATTGGGCGTGAGCTTTTGGCGGCGGTCTTGCCCTTGTCAGCCATAGTCCCAGATAATTGAGGATATCCCGGATCACCGACTGGTCCTCGATGAAACTGATGATCCGCATGGACCCTTCACATTTCGGGCAGACCAGGGGATCTCCTTCGTATATCCTCTGGATCAGCCTGGCCCAACTTTTCCGGAAAGCTTTTTCGTTTCCCTGAGGTTCTAGGATGCAGGGGATGGCGTCATCCAAACCTTCCTGCCGGCGTTTTCCCCGCGAGACGTTGCTGTAGTATCCGTAGTAACGCACCATCTGCTCGCCCCGGTTCGGGATGTGGGAACACATTGCGGCCAGCCATTCCAGTGCCGGGAAGTTCCTGGTTGTCTCACTATTCTTGGATGTATAAACGACCGTCCCCTCCATCTGCGATAGTATCAGTCCACGAAAGGGATCGCTGATAAAAAAGATGATCGGGACCGTTGGACACAATGAAACGATAACGCCCAGCCGGGTGTGATCTGCTCATCACTGACTTCTCTGGTGCTTAGATTTACTCTGAGAATCTTGCCCAAATAACCACCGGTATGGTTTGATTTCATAGTGGTTAACTCCTGATTGTTTATCAGCTCAATTTCAATCGGATAGCGCGTCTCTCAGCTTCAGGGTTTGACAAAATAACATTTATAAAATGGTCTTAGCCGAGCATTTGAAGGATAGATACAGAAGTGTTACGCAAGAGGCCTCATATAAAGTATATACCAACACACTTTACTAAGCCCGGTTGCGTAACTCTTTTCGGTAGATTATGTAATTTCCACGAACCTTTTAACCGGGCTCTTTTCACATTAATGTCGGGATAACATCTTCAAGGTCGTCAACTGTCCACTTGCCTATCTTACGAACAAACCGGTGCATTGTTGTCACATCGAATGGCTCGGCATATACAGCAATATCACCACCGGCAGCATAGATATACTTACCGGTTATGTCCTTTGCCTCATCAGTAGAGATATACACTACTATTGGGGCGACAAAATCCGGCTCTGTCGTCAATGGTACTGGCATGCCATCTCCCATGGAACGCTTTTCGCCCGGGAATAGCTTGGTGTCTGCCCGGGGTAATATGCAGTTTACCGTTATCCCGTATGGCTTGAGTTCTCTTGAGAGAGTAGCATTAAAACCCATAATTCCCGCCTTGGCAGTGGCGTAAGCTAAACTCCCGGCCGCACCATGGAAAGAGGTGCCCGAAGAAAAATTAATTATTCTGCCGCTTTTTTGTTTTATCATTTCCATGGCAGCCGCCTTAGAACAGCTGAAATGCCCTTTCAGGTGAACCGCCATAATTGAGTCCCAGGCTTCCTCTGTCATATCTATGACTGGTATCCGCACATTATTTCCTGCACAATTGACCAGAATGTCGATTCTGCCAAAATTATTCATTGCTGCCTTGATGACATCCTCTCCACCCGCCATAGTAGCTATACCGTCATAATTCGCCACGGCAATGCCATTGGCTTTAATAATCTCCTGAACCACTCTGTCAGCCCCTCTGGTGCCATCGGGGTCGCGGCCGATGTCGTTTACAACTACTTTAGCTCCCTCTCCAGCCAGGGCTAAAGCTATTTCTTTGCCGATACCGCGAGGACTACCAGCACCCGTTACCACTGCAGACTTGCCTTTTAGTCTATCTCCCATAATCTATCTCCTTCGTAAATGATGGATAAGGCATTGCTTTTGAGGTCTGGGAGCATAGGGGGGATGTTTTTGTTTGTCAAGGAATATTTTGCATCTACTCTTGGAAAGGGAGCCGCACCGGGTAAAAAAGGAGGTTGCCGGCACTGTGTCGGTAATTCAGAAAGTATCAGGAAGATCAAGCATGTCCGCCTGGAGCGCTATTTCGCCTCCGTGCACCCGATGGAGGCGGAGGTCGTCAACTACGCGGACAAGCGGGTTCTCCACGACCGGGTCGTGCCCTTGGGTGAGCGGATGGGGTACATCCTCGAAAAGTACGGCCGGGCGCCGGAGCGGAAACGGGCGATCCTCCTTCTCTGGGAGAAGACGGAGGCTCTGGAGGCGCGGCTATTCGCCGGCTTTCCCTTCGCTCTAGACGATATCAATAGTTTTATTGGTCCGTTTTTGTCATTCCCGCGAAAGAGGGGATCCCGTCCGGCAATTCTTGATTTTACGATCCTAATTCAATTTCTCTAAAGCCAGGTCCGGCGGCTGACGCCCCGGCGCTGAAATCCCGCGCCGTTCCAGCAGAGATCCTTCCAGCCGGAAAAGTTCCGTCAGGGACTTTAGATAACTCGCTACAGTCCGAACTTCAACCACCTGGCTGAGCAGAAGATCGCGTTGGGCCTGTGCCACCAGAAAGTTTGTCGATCTGCCCACCCTGAATTTTTCGGTTTCAATCCGCAGCTTTTCCTCATCTAATTTGCGGGTTTCAGCGGAGGCCGAGATCTGCTGCCGGGCACGATCGACCTCTAT
>JBDROD010000373.1:0-2683 GCA_043810415.1 Candidatus Zixiibacteriota bacterium
CTGGAATGGTCCCGGAATGTAATCGTCTTTACGGAGAGGAGCGGGCTGGTAAGGATAGAGCCGGTATGTTCCGGAAAGTGTCTCCTTCTCCTGCTCCACCACATCTATCCGCACTCCCGAAGCTGGGGGGAGTGCCACAAACCGGCAGACCAAGGGGACCTGGGGGTCTCCCACCCGGGTGAGCCATCCTCCTCCGGGAATGGTGATCTGTTGATAAGTCTGACCCTCGACCGTTTTGTCTTCTACCTGGAGGTCGGGGATTTTGATCTCTACCCGGACCTTGGAGGCATCAGCGGAAAGCAGCTTCACCTGCAGCTCGTCGGCTACTCCCGAATTGATCTGATACGCCCAAACGAAAGAGAAAACTCCCAGGGCTAAAAGCAAAGAAAACAGAATCACTTTTTTCATCTGATTCTCCTTTGCGGTTTTTAAAGGATTAAAAACTCTTATATGATTTCAATGAACAACTGTAACTCTTTTCTTGAGAAATTTCGGATTGCTCTGTGATCGGTTTGGTTAAAACACATCCTTAAAGTTGCAACTCTTTGTTCTAAAAGTGAACAGACCATTCCCTCAGTAGACAACCTGAATGAATTTACTTTTAACCAGATTCATAGATTCTTGCGATGTTTTTTAGATCAAAGTAAAACAACCTCTCATCTTAATATAGCTTACCTAATCAAATTGTCAACAATACTTTTTAACTTACCAGCAACTTTTCTTTCGTCTTAAGCTCTAACAGCCCGTTATGGTAATATTACTATCCCTTATATAAAGCCTTAAATAGAATTCACCGATATCTATCCGAAATACATCTACAACCATGCATTTGATCACAAGACATTGAAAATCAATGGAATACGAACACAAGGAGCAAACGGGAAGGCAGTCCCAGATGTCGGGGGAACATATAAATTAGGATGATGGATGAAAAAGAGAACTGCTCCCCCATTTCAAGAACTTTCAAAATGCATTAATTCTGGCATGGTTTGAAAAATAACCAACCATTTCGGATATGATCTGCTTATGAATCGACACCATTATCTCGATTTACTTGGTAGATTCCGTATCTTACTGTTTTTATTGATCGCTGGTTTTTGGAGGATTTGCCTGTCTGATTTCAAACGGTTATCCTTAAGGGGAAAGTGTAAATATTCATCCTGCTTCCCCGGGCAAAGCCCACCAAAGTAATCCCTAACTTTTGGGCATTCTCGACTGCCAGGCTGGTAGGAGCAGACCGGGATATTATTATGCTGATTCCGGATCTGGATGCTTTAGCCAATATGTCCGAGGATATTCTTCCGCTCAACAACAACACCTTGTCCGCACATGGTATCTGATCCAATAAGCATCTGCCAACAACTTTATCCACGGCGTTATGCCTTCCTATGTCTTCAAAAAAGATCAATATCTTCTCCTGGTCTGCTAAAGCTGCGCTGTGAACCCCCCCGGTTTGGCGAAAAAGCAGGGATTTTATCTCGAATTGGTGCATCAATTTTTGAATTTCAGAGGAGGATAAGGTTAATCGAAGGTCGATCAACAGATCTTTGATTGGATCAATAGCGGCAATGTTCGAGAAGGTTACTCCCTTGGCACAGCCTGAAGTCAAGATTTTGGCGTGCGAGAAATCGGAGGGAATAGATCTTTTGGATCCGGTCTTGATGTTAATTTCATTTTTCTCCCGCTCGAAACTGATATTTTCAATCTCTTCAATGCTTTCTATCAAACCTTCCGAAAAAAGAAACCCCACCGCCAGAGATTCCTGATTTTGGGGGGTACACAAAAGGGTAATCACTTTGTCTTCATTCAGAAAAATGGTTAAAGGCACCTCCGTCACCACCACATCTTCCACCTCTTCCCTGTTGCCGGAACTGATCTGGATGATTCGTAGCTTCTCGATTCTTTCATCCCCACCCTCGCGGGGATCTTCAAGTTCGTCTTTCATTTCTTTTGACTTTGCTTTAAGCCCTTGGCTCTTCTTAAATCTTCCTCCGCGTTGATATTGAAAAAGCTCAAATGCTTTGGATCCACGCGGTCGATCTCTTCTCTTCCGATTTTCTTGACCTGCAGTTTGCTCAACACCTCTCGAATTTTCAAATTTCGCTTTTGTAGCTGTTCGAACATTACCGGAATGCAGCTTTTGGAATATAAGGCAAACAGAGGCTCCACTTCGACATCCACTTCCGGCAATACCACATCGAAGGTTCCACATTCCGCCAAGAGCAATTCGATCAAAGATATCTGGATAAATGGCATATCACATGCCACCACGAAATTGAATCTGGAAGTGGAGTAACATAAGCCCGTGAAAATTCCTCCCAAAGGTCCAGCCTCTTTTATCAAATCCTCCACCACTGAAGCATTGAACTCCTGGTATGTTTCTTTTTGGTTGGTGACGATGATGATCTCAGGAAAAAGGCGTTTTAAGATGCTAATGGTGTTTTGGAGTATGGTTTCTCCGCTGGAAAGTTGAATGAAGGCTTTATTCCTCCCCATTCTGGTATTCTTCCCCCCGGCGAGGATTATTGCGCTGGCTTTCTTCATATATTGTAGTTCTATGCGAAAAGTCTTTAAAAGAGGGTTCCAGGGTTCGGGTGAAACCCTTTTTTAAATCCTGCTCAGACGGATCTTCGTGAATTCAAGCTCAGGGACTAATATTATTCTTCAAGTCAAACCTTTGCTT
>JBDROD010000374.1:0-3255 GCA_043810415.1 Candidatus Zixiibacteriota bacterium
GCGGTTTGGGTTCCGATCAGGAATCGGTTTCATAAATTGGCATCGTTTTTCGTCACAATCCGATAAACAACATCTATGCTTCACCTAACCATACGCACCCGAGAAGTTCAACCAAACCGCTACATGCATGACCTTATTCCAAATCTATGAATTATACACAACAAGTATCTTATTGTAAAGGAATTATAAAACTGCGTTTGTTGAAACCTTACCCCCTACCTCCCCTCTCCAAAGAATGGTGAGGACGATAAATGGGGAGAGGTAAAAAAAACCCTCCCCCTGCATTCGGCAGAGGGAGGGAAGAGGGGATACAGTCATTTAACATGAGACCGGAGGGGTGGATCCGTATTTATACAGATAGTTGATCAAAAAGATCACGTCATCTATGTTCACTTGTCCGTCACAGGTTACGTCACCGGCTTGCAGGGGATCGGGAGCAGAGCCTGCCTTGTAGAGATAATTTATCAGGTACAGCACGTCTGCGACATCTATCACCCCGTCCAGGGTGGGATCGCCGATCTTGTAACCGACCGATCGAGCCACCGAGATCAAGGTGGCTAAGCACATCCGGGTTACCTGTTTCATATAGGGAAAGTTCAAGCTGTCGACTATATCGTAGTTTTTGTGCCAACCGTAGGTGAAGAAATCTCCCTCCGAGGCAAAAACCGCATCAAATCCATACTGGTAAAAGGAATAGTGATCGCTGCCGGAGGATTGACCTGCATAGGATGCGTCCAAATTGGTGTAGGTATCTGCCATGGTGATCATCTGGTTGACGTGGTCTATGGCGGATGATGCGGCATAAATTTTGACTGCGGTATGCGTACCGATATTGTGGGCAATCATGTCGGCGTTTATCACCAGAGGGAGATCGGCAGAGATGCCCGACAGGTACGATGCAAAATAGTCGCTTCCGATCAGTCCCTGTTCCTCCTGGGCAAAAGGAACGAACAGCACCGTTACGGGTAGGGGATTTTGGGCGATTATCCGCGCCATCTCCAAGGTGGCTACGGTGCCGGTGGCGTTATCGTCCGCTCCCGGCGCCCAGGTATAGGGATTGGTTCCGCTTCCGTACACCACCGAATCGTAATGCCCACCCACCACCATCACCTTGTCGGGTCTAACCGTTCCCACCACCGTCGCCACCACGTTCCACTGATCGGAATCATAATAGTAGTGATGAAGCCAGACGCTGTCGATGCCAAAGCCGATAAACTTGTTTTTTATCCAATCCCGGGCTTTTATTATCGAATCGGAATAGGAATAGCGGGTTTGGAAGTTTTGCAGTCTAAGAACCCAGCTATATAGCGAATCCTGCGAGATCAGTGACAGCAAACTGTCGATGCTGGGGGAGAAAGGTTGATACTTGGGCAACTCGGTCACTGGAGATTCATACTTAAGCGGCAGAGGATGACGGAAGATCTTGGTTATATGATATCCCTGTTCCGCTAGCTTTCTGGCGTTTTCATCCGTGATTTTCATGAAATAGAACTTATCGGCGTTGACTAAAACTTTGCCATAATCGGAGAGATTAATCTTTTCAGTCCTTTCCGATTCCGAGATCAAATAGTAATCTTCACTCCATGGCTCTTCATCCACGATCTGGTATACCAAGCCAGCATTATCCAAACTCTGGAGAATAGACTTCTCAAATTCGGCTATAACCAGATTATTCCCGTTGACTTCGACCGGAAACTTATGATAAATGGTGACGCCCAGTTGGTTTGCTTTTTGATAGTCCGATTCACTATACAGTTTCAGCTTTATCAAAACCGGTGCGCCCAGTGCTTTTCCAGCCCCCCAAACTATCATAATCATGAGAACCAAAAGCAGAATCGTAATCTTACCAGCTTTCATATAGACTCCTTAAAGAAGGTTATATGTGAAAGGTGCAAGGGTTTAAGGCATGATTAATTCTTTTTGGTTTTAGAAGGATCAAGTAAAATCACTCTTTGCCTAAAGGTTCGGAAAAAAATACAAACCCTTTAGGACTAAATCATACATCTGAAAACAATATATTCAAAAAACCTGATTTGTCAATGGTAAATCCTGGATAGTCGGCAGGGACAATTTATAAATTGTCCCAATAACCATCGTTGGTTCGGGTTACCCATCACCCTTAATCAAAAAAAGATCAGGGGTGGCGATACCCCTGACCAACTTTTAAACCGGGTAAGTGGATTAGCGGAGGACGACCGACTGCTGAAAGTTCCTTCCTCCATCTACCAGATCAACTTCCGTTTCTAAATTTCCGAATTTTACAGCCCGTATTTCTCGACTATCTCTTTTTTCCCTTTTCCCAGGACATCGTATTTCTTCCCGATCTTGGTGAAAGCGGCAATGGCTTTGTCCAGATGCTCCATCTCGTGATCTGCGGAGATCTGAACCCGGATTCGGGCCTCACCTTTTGCCACAACCGGGAAGAAAAATCCGATCACGTAGATCCCCTCGTAATATAAGTCCTTGGCGAAATCGGAAGCCAGCTTGGCGTTATACAGCATGATCGGGATGATGGGATGAATACCCTCCTTGATGTCGAATCCCGCTTCGGTCATTTTTTGACGGAAGTAAAGGGTGTTTTTCTCCAGTTTGTCCCTTCTTTCCGTGGTCTTGGAGATCACATCCAAAACCTTACTGGCAGCGGAAACGATCACCGGAGGGACGGTGTTGGAGAATAGATAGGGCCGGGCTCTCTGGCGCAACAGATCGATCATTTCTTTTCGCCCGCTGACACAGCCGCCCGAAGCACCCCCCAACGCTTTGCCCATGGTGGTGGTGATCAGGTCGATTTTTCCCATCACCCCGCAATGTTCATGCGTTCCCCGTCCGGTTTTTCCCACAAATCCGGTGGAGTGGGAGTCGTCCACCAGGACTATGGCGTTGTATTTTTCCGCCAAGTCGCAGATCTTGTCCAGCTTGGCGATGTCACCGTCCATAGAGAAGACCCCGTCGGTGATGATCATCCGAAAACGGTTTTCCTGAGCTTCCTGCAGTTTCTCCTCCAGATGTTCCATGTTGGAGTGCTTGTAGACGTACTGCTGGGCTTTGCACAATCTCATCCCGTCCACGATGGAGGCATGCACCAGTTTGTCGGCGATCATCGCATCCTGGCGGTCCAACAACACGTCGAAAACCGCAGCATTGGCATCCATGCAGGAAGGAAACAAAATGGTATCTTCGGTTCCCAAAAATTGGGTAAACTTATTCTCCAGTTCCCGGTGAATATCCTGGGTCCCGCAGATGAAGCGGACCGAC
>JBDROD010000375.1:0-2215 GCA_043810415.1 Candidatus Zixiibacteriota bacterium
ACGCATATTATGTGAATGTCAATAAAAAAGAAGGGGGTTTTGGCGATGCGTTCAGAAATCAAGTTGTCATCATTTTGTTGTTTCGTAAATAGATAAGAAAAGGAGGTGGGAATTTTTCAGAGAGCAGTTTTTTCCAACAAAAAATATAGCCGAACCAGGTCATGCCGTGACTAGATTCCGGCAAAGGCAGGAGTGCCTTGATTACAAACTATGAATTTAGAGGTAGGACAAATTTCTGCCTCTATGTATGTTGATTATTATATCTTCATAGAGAAGGACATTCAGCCCTGCGTTTTTTTATTCCGAGAAAAGAGAAGCCGAGGCATGGTGCCTCGGCTACGATTCTTTAACCTTAATACTCGCTTCTAATTCTTGGTGGCAACGCTGACGTCATCGCATAATATCGGCGGTATCCACGACCCCCAAAAGGAGGGATAAAGGGTATCGCCAACGTCCACAACCTGTTTCAATGTCTGGTAAACATTGCCCGCCACCATGGCGTCTTTAACCCGGCCTACTATCTCCCCCTTTTCCACGTACAAGCCCGGGCTGACCCCCACCGAATAATCTCCGTTGGGGATGTTGCCGCTGTGAGGTCCCAGCGCTCCCTCGAGGATGATACCCCGGTCCATGGATTTCACCAGCTGGGCAAAAGTCTTATCCCCGGGCTGGATGCACATATGGGCGAGAACGGGACCCGGTTTTTGGCTGATCGGGTCGGACGGTCCGAAACCTATGGCGGTTCGATAACCATGACCGGTGGATTCGGCATTCAGTTTTTTGGCGTAGTTTAAATCATAATAAAAGCTTTTCAGCACCCCGTCCTTGATCAGGGGGAAAAGGCGGCAGGGCATCCCTTCGTCGTCAAAGGGGCGGGTTCCGGGATGTTTATCGTTCAAGGGATCGTCAACGATGGTTATTTTTTCGTCGAATATTTTGGTTTCGATCTTATCGGCTATCGGAGATATCTTGTCATAAACGCTCTTGGCGCTGGCGCCGCTCAAAATCCTCCAGTTGAGAGTGATCATACTGTTGGGCATGAACAACACCTTCATCCTCCCCCCTTTGGGCTCCACCACCTTGGAGGACTGTCGATAAAGCTCTATCATTTCACGGATCAAATCGTCCGGAGTCTTTTCAAACCGCAGGTTCAGGAAATTTCGCCAAATGCCCGATCCGGACCCGGGATAGATGATGTTCCCCTGGAATTCATATACCCCGCTTCTGAAGGAAACGTCCGTGCCCCGGCTGTTGATGATCCGAACGTTCTGCACCTGACCGGAAGCGCCTAGGAAGATCTCACCGTCGGTCTGCGACTTTAAAAGATCGCACAGCCGGCTGCATTCCTCCACCATCTTCCCGTTGGGCAAACTTTCCAAAAGGGAATCGTAAGTAGCCAGACGGGAAAGCGTATTGGTCAGCGGAAGCTGGTAATTTGCCTCCACTCCCCCCTCGAGGGAGGTGAGGGCATTGTCCAGAAGCTCCTGGCGGTCGATCAGATTCCGGGTATAGGCAAATCCGAGCTTTCCGTCTTTGATTATCCTTAAAGATACCCCGGACTGGAACACGCTATCCAAGTCGTGCAGTTTGGAATTCTGGAAGGAAACGGAATTATAGGTACTCTCCCGGGAGTAGACCTCGGCTTGATCGCTTAATTTTTTTGCCATTTGCATCAGTTTTTCCATTAGGCACCTCCTATGACCAGATTCTTCACCAGTATGTGCGGGGCGCCGAAGCAGGAGCGGATATTGCTCTGCCCTTTTCCGCATCCCCCGACCACGGACAACTCGAAATCATTTCCCACCCCTACGATGTTCTTCAGGGTTTGATATAGATTGCCGGAGATATTGATATCCCGGATCATCTCCCGGACCTTTCCGCCCTTCACCAGGTAGCCGTACTGGGCTCCAAAGGTGAAACTCTCTCCGGAGGTCTCCCCGCCCCGGGTATCCACCAGATACAAACCCTCGTCCAGCTGGCGCAACAATTCCTCAAAGCCCAGCTTCCCCGGCTCGATGAAAATCGTCCCCATCCGGATGATGGGGGGATAGCTGTAATCTTCCGCCACGCAGTGACCGGTGAGCGGTTCCCCGAACTCGACAGCGGTCCGGCGGGAGTGCATCCGTCCGGTCAAGACCCCTTCGTGCATAAGCTGGGTGGGCCTGACCTTTACCCCCTCGTCGTCATATTTATAAAAGCCCAGCTGATCCGGCAG
>JBDROD010000376.1:0-2902 GCA_043810415.1 Candidatus Zixiibacteriota bacterium
CAGGACGATGAGGGGGATGATATCGGGCGTTTTTTTAAATCTCAGATTAGAATTGTGGAATGGCGGATCACATAATAGAACTTTCACCTGTTCTTTGAAAACTCAGTATATCTGGGAATTTCTCTACAAATAGCATGCTTAATTTCGCCATGGTTTTAAGCGGATGTGGGAAAGAAGACGGCTCGGACGTTTGGGAGGTAGTCCTGCTCTCGTATTTTCTGAGCAAAAAAGGGATAACTCCCCTCTTTTTTGCACCGGACTGGGGGCAAAATGAGGAAGCGGATCACCCGACTGAAATCATCTCTTCGGATAGGAGCAGCATCTTGAAGGAATCGGCCCGGATAACCGGGGAAGAGATAAAAACGATCCTATCATTATCCGGTCGGGACATAGACGCGCTTATTCTCCCAGGTGGAGGAGGGGTGATAAAGAATCTGTCCGATCTTGTGGGCGGACCGAAACATGACTATTTAAAGCCCAAACCGGAGCTGCAAAGGATAATCCGGGAGTTCTATCGCCGTAAAAAACCGATAGGGGCATGCGGAGTTGCCGCGCTGTTGGTGGCTTCCGCCTTGCGGGAAATACTGGATACACAATTGACCTTGACCATCGGCAAGGATCCCCAATTGATCCAGCAGGCGGAGGGATTGGGTGCATCAAACATCCTCTCGCGGGGGACGGAGGCGGTGATCGACTCGGAGCATAAGTTGGTAACCACCCCGGCCGGTTTACTGAAACTTAAGCTTACCGATGTAGCATTAAGTCTGGAAAATCTGATCGACGGAATGATTGAGCTAACTTCATCAAAACCAAAATAGGAGGAGTCATGCGTGAGATATCCACCCAGGATATAACCAAAGCGGTGAAAGGCCTTTGCATCGATGCCAATTATAATCTGGGCGAAGACGTGCAGGAGGCGCTCCGGAAGGCATACCAGAAGGAGGAGTCACCGGTGGGAAAAGCCACCTTGCAGCAGATCGTTGATAATTTCGAGATCGCCAAGCAGGGTGAGTTCCCCATCTGCCAGGATACCGGATTTTCGGTCTTCTTCGTGGATCTGGGGGATCAGATCTGCATAAAGGACGGGAACCTGTTTGATGCCATCAACGAGGGGGTCAGGCAGGGATACAAAGACGGTTACTTGAGAAAATCCATCTTAGCTGATCCCATCGAGAGGAAGAATACCGGCGATAACACCCCCTCGGTCATACATTTAAACGTGGTGAAGGGGGACAAGCTGAATATCATCATCGCTCCCAAGGGCGGGGGGAGTGAGAACATGTCGGAGGTGAGGATGATGAAGCCGGCAGACGGGGTGGAAGGGGTGAAGCAGTTTGTCCTCGACATGGTCAAAAGATCGGGAAGCAATCCCTGTCCCCCTATCGTGGTAGGGGTGGGTATCGGCGGGACTTTCGAGAAATGCGCCGAGATGGCCAAAAGAGCGCTGCTTAGAACCATCGGTTCGAAGCACCCCAATCCATTCTATGCCCAGCTGGAGGCGGAGCTTTTGGAAAAGGTGAACAAGCTGGGGATCGGACCTCAGGGTTTCGGAGGGACGCAAACCGCACTGGCGGTTTTCGTGGAAACCTATCCCTGCCACATCGCCAGCTTCCCCGCAGCCGTGAACATCAACTGTCATGCCGCCCGGCATAAGGAAGTGACTCTGTAGAGACAGGGCTTGTCCCTGTCCGAAACTATTGTTAGGACAACCACAAGGGCTGTCCCTACGACACGAAAGTATAAGAAATAAAGGAGACCATTATGGCAAAGAAAAGCATAACCACCCCGCTGACCGATGCGGCGGTAAAGGATTTGAAGGCCGGAGACGACGTTTTGATCACCGGAGAAATCTATACGGCCCGGGATGCTGCTCACAAAAGGATGGTGGAGATGTTGGACAAAGGAGAGAAGCTCCCCTTTGACTTGAAGGGTCATCTTATTTACTACGCTGGACCATCGCCTGCCCGGCCCGGAAACGTGATCGGCTCTGCCGGTCCCACCACCTCCGGCCGGATGAACAAGTACGCCCCCCGCATCCTCAAGGAAGGCTCCAAAGGGATGATCGGAAAGGGGGAGATGAACGCCGACGTCCAGGATGCACTGAAGAAGTACACCGGAGTCTATTTAGCTGCGGTGGGAGGAGCAGCGGCATTGATCGCCAAGTCGGTGATCAAAAATGAGCTGGTGGCTTGGGAGGAACTGGGGGCGGAGGCGATAAAAAAATTAACGGTGAAAGACTTTCCGGCAATAGTGGTACAGGATTGTCACGGCGGAAATCTCTATCAGGAGGGAGTAAAGAAATACGCGAAGGTTTAGAAGAAGACTAAGACTTGGACTGAAAAAAAAGCTAAAACGATCTATTACTTATGGCTCAGTCTCAAAACTCAGTCTCATAAATGGTACATGTAGGTTCATCTGTCGGCTATTTCTTTAAATACATCCATGGTAAGCTTTTCTGTTATTAGATAAAAAAAGCATCCCGTTCTTAAGACGGGATGCTTTTTGATGATATCAAACTATATAGCACCCTTCTACTTATTTCGTTACCAGCTTTATTTTCCGTTTCGATAAAGGCCTTGATTTCAGTCTGGTTTTAGCTCTAACTGGTGATTCATCAACCACTTCGGTTGCAAGCTTTTTCTTTACGTAACTTTGAACTTCATCCGGAGAATAGAACTTAATACCAAACTCTTTGTACAACTTCGACTTGGCTTGGTTGTTCCCTCTCATGGCTCTCTTGAGCAGATTATCAACCTGTAATCTCTTCTTGGTCAACTCGGGCTTACCACGAATCAAAACATTGATTTTTCCGTCCATTGAGTTTCACCTCAAACATTTCACAGACGTTATACTTATGTTTTTGTATGTCAACAACTTACAAGTCTGCCACAATAGCTTTTCA
>JBDROD010000377.1:0-5918 GCA_043810415.1 Candidatus Zixiibacteriota bacterium
TCATTTCTCTTACCTCGGATGAAACGATCTATTTCAATTTATACACTCCGGGCAGCGGGATGGATATATACAAATCGAGACCGATCGACGGCCAGTACTCACAATTTGAAAGGTTGCCGGATCAAATCAATTCATCTTATAATGATGATACCCCCTATATCGATCCGGACGAGGAATACCTGGTTTTTGCCTCGAACCGACCGGGCGGATATGGGATGCATGATCTTTATATTTCGTTTAGCAATTCGGACGGAAGCTGGACTTTGGCACAGAATTTGGGAAGCTGGATAAACGGAACCAATGAAGATGGTTTCCCCTGGCTGACTCCGGATGGAAAGTACTTCTTTTTTACCAATTCCAAAACCGGAGATTTGGGTTACAATCCCTATTGGGTGGATGCCGAATTCATAGAGGAATTGAGACCCGATACCACGGATTCCTCCTTCTTTGACAAGATAGCGTTTTATTCCGAGCGAGACGGGAACTACGAAATCTACAGTATGGATATGGATGGAAGCGGGTTGGAGCGATTGACCAACAATAGTGCGCAGGACGTATGTCCTGCATTCTCATATGATGGCTCAAAGATCGCATTTGCCTCGAATGTGGACGGGAACTACGAAATCTACATCATGAATTACGATGGCAGTGATCTTCAGCAACTGACCAATACTCCGGGCAATGAAATGGATCCCGATTGGTCGCCGGATGGGGCTAGAATGGTTTACAGCGTTTTCAATACCTGGGACAATGGTGATATTTTCATGATGAATGCTGACGGAAGCAACCAGCATCAATTGGTAAATGATCCCGCCGACGACATGATGCCGGTCTGGTCACCGGATGGAGATGAGATCATGTTCAGCGCGAAGCGGGATGGAAACTATGAGATTTATGTGATGGATACAACCGGGAATAACCAACAGCGTTTGACCTACAGCAGTTTGGATGAAGTACGCCCCCGATGGTCACCGGATGGAACGAAGATAGCGTATGCGGTAGTTGATCATTCATCCATGACCGGACAGATTCACCTAATGCATGCAGATGGAAGCGGCGATACCGTGCTCACCGATCAAGCTGGACTAAATGAAGCTCCATGCTGGTCACCAGACGGAGCACGGATAGTGTTTCATTCGACCCGCGACGGAAACTATGAGATTTACCAAATGAATGCAGATGGGAACGATCAACGCCGCCTGACCGATCATCCGGCGGAGGATGGTTGGCCCAGCTGGGGGAGAAGGTGCATTTTAGGGGACGCCAACAGCGACGGGAACATGGATGTCTCGGATGTGATCTACCTGATCAATTACCTCTTCAAGGGAGGTCCCCCACCTGTCCCTCTGCTAGCGGGAGACAGCAATAATGATGAGGAGGTAACGGTCAGCGATGTAATTTTCCTGATCAACTATCTATTCAAGAGTGGACCGAAACCGAGCTGTTAGCCTGGTTGAAAATCGATATCAGCATAGGGTGCAGAGCACGAACTAAAACACTTTTCTAAGCGGTGATTTTCAAGCCCACTGCCTTACCAGTTAGAACTAACCCTCCGCAAAATACGTCCGCCATCCGTAGCTCACCACCCTTCCTCGTCCCATTGCGTCCACGGTTGATAGTCCATAGTCAACTGCCCACCCCACCTCGCGGCTCAATAATAATATCGAATGTTAGAAGGGAAATGAAAGAAAAAAGTTGAGAAGAAGACAATCTAATGATGAGTCGGTATTAAGAAAAGCTTATACCAATTGGTCTTGAGAATCCCCATTCCCGAAGAATCGGAGAATACAAAATGCCAGGTCAAGCTGTTTTGTTTTTTTCCTGGCTGATCCGTTCCCCAAGCCGATAGTAGTTGAAGTCACTGCCGGTGGCCCAGATAATGGGATGAACCTTTCTCCAGTCGAGCTTGCTATCGGTGAGGCATTGTGGGTCGGCATATGATCTGACCACTCTGCCAATGATTCCCTCGTTAGGATCATAGTCGAGGATTTCTGCCACATCACACTCGATGTTTATGGGACACTGATGAATCATGGGAGCGGTTTTCAACTTTCCGTAGAACGTGTCGAAAAGAGATGATTTGTCGAAGTCCCTGCCAGACTTGCTTCCACAGATGTTTGTTTCAGTCAAGAGGTCCTGGGAAGGTATGTTGACACTGAAAGTCTTATTCTGTTGAATTCCCATTCTGGTATACCGCTTCTTGTACAGGCTGAAGAAAATATGTTTCCCGAAGTTGAAAGGACAGATGTATCCAATGACAAGGTAGTTTGGACGGTCGTTGACCATTGCTCCCACCAAAACCACCGGTAAGGGACTTAACAGATTCTCTTTGAATTCCTGTTTCATTATTTCTCCTTGGTAGAAATTAGATGTCTCTCAATTAAATGACGGAGATGAGCGGACCGAAACCGAGCTGCTAGAGAAAAGTCAGGAGCCTGGGGCTCCTGACCTACTTCTGCGGGATATCTTATTAGTCGGTTCCCTGAACTCGATTTCACATTTTCAGTCTTGCCAGCAACGGTTAACTCAACAGAAGAACAGTCATTGATTAATAGCCAATAGTCATCCGTAGAATTCGAAAACCGTTAATTAGTAATATCTAATCTGGGTGGACAAATGCAAGGGAAAATTTAAGGTATGACAAAGGCTTAAATGTGAGGTGGGGGGAAGATAAGCAAAGATCTTAGGTGGTTTGGTCAACGATGGGATATTTCGGTTTTGAATTTTTTAGATTCCTTGACATCCAACTTGTATTTATTAATCAGCCGATGCAGCTCCACCCGGTGCATCCTGACCTCTTCGGCGGCTTTGGAGATGTTGTGATCGTGTTGGGTGAGGATATGGTCCAAAAACGATTTCTCTATCTCCTCGATGGCTTTCTTCTTCAAAGCCCTCATCTCCCCGTAGCTCTCCGGCACCTTGGTCTTGTAATCGAAGCCGTTTCCCTCGAAGGTGACCTTGGGAAGATCGTCCTTGGTGATCCACTCCCCCTGAGCCAGGATGGCGGCGCGCTCTACGATATTCTCCAGCTCCCGGATGTTTCCGGGGAAGCTGTAGCGGTTCAGAATATTCAGCGCCTCCGGATCGATCCCCTTGATCTTCTTTCCGTTTTTCTTCCCGAAGCGTACGGCGAAAGATTCGGCTAAAGGAGCGATGTCCAATCTCCTCTCCCTTAAACCCGGAAGCTTGATATTGATCACGTTTATTCGATAGAATAAATCATCCCGAAATTTATTTTCTTTAACCAGAGAGAAAAGCTCTTTGTTGGTAGCAGCGATGATCCGAACGTCCGATTTTTTAATTCGATTGGATCCCAGGGGCTCAAATTGACGGGATTGGAGAAATCTCAGGATCTTCACCTGCAAAAGCGGACTCATCTCCCCGATCTCATCCAAAAATATGGTCCCCCCGTTTGCCACCTCGAATTTGCCCAGCTTCTTTTGGACCGCACCGGTGAAGGCACCCTTCTCGTATCCGAATAGCTCGCTCTCCAGAAGGGTTTCCGGAATGGCTGCGCAGTTGATGGGAACGAAAGGTTTTTTGGAGCGCCCGCTGTTGAAATGAATAGCCCGGGCCAAAAGCTCTTTTCCGGTTCCGGATTCCCCCTCGATCAAGACGGTGGCGTCGGTATCAGCCACATCCGCCACGGTCTTGAGCACCTCCACCATCTGGGGGCTGTTGCCCAAGATCTCGTCGAATTTAAACCTCCCCCGCAGATCCTGCAGTAGCTTCTCCTGCGACTCTTTGAGCTCGGTAAACAGCAGGTTGTTCTCCAAAGCCACCGCCACCCGCTCCCCCAGAGAGGCCAAGAGCCTGCCATCATCCGGGGTGAAATAAGAATCGGCTCTGCCGTCGTCCAAATAGATTATGCCGATGGTTCTTTCCTTGGACATCAAGGGAACACAGAGGATGGAGATCACCGGACATGCCTGTTCCTCTTTCTCCTCGTCTTGCTCCTGTGATAAAAGCTGAGTGATGCAGACGGAGTTTCCGGTCTCGGTAGAAGCCTCGACGATCCGGTCGTTTATATCCTCCCTCTCCTCCTCGATCTCCTTTTTCTCACTGTCCTTGGCCAGGGAAAGTTTCACATTCTTGTTTTCGTCGAATATCTTCAGAAAGCAGCGCTCGCACGAGGTGATCTCCACCACCGAATCAACCACCTCCTCCAAAAGGACGCTCACGTCTCTTTCCGAATAGATGATGTTGGAAAGCTCATACAGGGTTTTGTAGGTTCTTCTCTCCTGTTCTAACTCCTTGGATTCGGATTTGCTCAACTGGTATTCCGAATCTAACCGGGAGGTGTTTTCCACCAGAGAGTTTTCCAGGCTGAGGGATTTCTTTTCGACGTTGTCCAAAAACGAGGAGGACCTCTCAATCGCCTCCATCAGTTTTTCCGGGGGGATGCCGGAGTTCAAGCTGACTAAGTTCTGCTTTAGGCTCAGGATATCGCGGAAGATGGACTTGAGATTCCTGGACCCGCTTAATTTCAGCGTTTGAATGCTCTCCTCGACTTTATCTTGAGAGGATTTGGTCTTTGGCTTTTTCATATTTTTTTCTGAGCGTATGTTATCGTACGAATATTAATTCAAAACAAATATTTGTCAACAAAAAACAATGAAGAGGAGATTATCTTTTCCTAAAAGAAAAGCGTCTCAGCGGAGAGGGTTTTGAAAAAACGCAAAATCCAATCCGGTATTTCATAATTTATGACAGCTTCTGATATGCAGATGGTCAATAAACAGAGCAGACAAAAGGTAGAGGTTTCTTTTAAGAAAAGAACATTAACCTAGAGGCGATACTAAGAGGAACAGCTCGTACCAACAAGGTAAAAAAGCAAAGAGAAGAAAATCGTCCATGGCGAAGGAAAGTTGGTTTTAGGGGAGGGGAGCTGACTTTCGCTTTTCTTTTTAATTTTCTATTTTTCAGAATAAGAGAAAGGAGGGATTTAACCAACAAATTGATTTGTCGTCGCTTTAAGAAAATCAAGAGAATGGTGTGATAATATAAATGAACCAGCATCCGGCTTAAGCCGGATGCTGGTTCGATATAACGCAGATTAATACAGTTAGAATCCAAAGGGGGAAACCGTTCCTCTTTGGTTCTTTAATTTCAATGCCGCAAATCGATAGCGGTCTATTTCTTCTGCTTCTCCATGATCAGGCTTCTTAACTCGTTGTCTTTTGAAGTCACTTCCTGATGGATCTGGGCGGCCAGCTGCTTAGCTTGGTAGTAATTCCCGGCAGCGTATTCCGTTTTTGCTCTCTGGATCCCCTGATCCCATCGAGCCATCTCATCGGTCAGCTTCCAAACGGATTCCGGGAGCTTCCATTGCTTGGAAAGGTCCTGGGTCTCGCGCAGCTGTTTCATGGCGCCATCGATGGCAGCAAGATAATCCTCCACCTCGGTCTTGGTCTCATCTTTGTTGATGCCGGCCTGTTGCGCTGCCGATTCTGCAACCCCCAGGGCATTGACCAGGAGCTGTTTGGCTTCTCCATATTTCTTGGAAGCGATCAAATTCTCCGCCTCGGTGATGGAGTTTTGAGCCTGAGTGAAAAGATCGGAAGCATATTTATCTGCTTCCGCCTCCTGAGCTTTCTGCAGGGCATCCTTGGCTGCGGTTAGCTCCTTTTGAGGGGCACTCTGACAGCTTAAAATCAAAATCAAAAAAGCGAAAACCACCAAACCAACGATAGTAATTCCTTTTTTCATTTATCGATTCACCACCTTTCGTGTTTTGAATGTATTATTGGTCTTTTGATTATTCAATATGCTTATATGAACGAGAACGATAAGGGAAAAAACATCCCAATTTTGAATTGGGACAAATATAAACGCCGGGAGAGTTTTGTCAAGAAGATTTTACAGGGAATCCGAGCAGATAATAATTCGACCCCAAGAACTTCCACGCGTTTCCTTGA
>JBDROD010000378.1:0-7425 GCA_043810415.1 Candidatus Zixiibacteriota bacterium
CAGTCGATTCCATAGCTGCATTCGTACTGGCTTTACGTTATACCCATACCAATTCGGATAAGTACTGCAGCTTGAGTTACCATTGGAACACAATATATCTCCACGGATCAAACGCGGGAAGGAGTATCTTCCGACACTTTATCGAGGGACAGGATACCGTAATTCACAACTGGATGATGGATTTGTATGAAGAAGGGAATGGAGAGGAATGGAACGGGTTGATTTTGGACCTGGATGGAACCTCTCATTTCTGGTTTACCGCGATTCCGTCAGGATCGGAGGATAAACGGTTTGGATCGGGAAGCCGGATTCTTTTAGCTACTATGACCTTCAAGCTGGAGGATTCGGTAACTATCAGCATCGATACCTGTTTTTGGCCACCCAGCAGTAGATCCAATGTTTTTGCCAGATCAGATGCGGTAACCTATATACCCCGGCTGAACATGCCGAATGGTATAAGCATCCTGCGTTCAGAATGGGGGGATGCCAACGGTGACCAGGTTATCAACATCAGTGATGTCATGTATTTGATGAATTATCTGTTCAGACATGGACCAGCACCCGTCTCCTTCGGAGCCGGTGATGCTAATTGCGATAACGATCATGGGATTCTGGATGTGGTTTTTCTTATCAACTATCTTTATAAGAACGACCTTTCGCCTAACTGTCCTTAAATAGGAATAAGATTATGAGAATGAGGATAATAATATTAGCAATAATAGTTTTGGGAATGGGAGAATATGTATTAGCATACTGTCCGGAGCAGCCCAACGATAATGGAATCTGCGACACTCTTTATGCCGTTTGTCATGATACGGTGAAGATCGATCCGCCGCCGTGGGAAGCTCATGTGTCCCTTTTAGTGACTCATGACGTACCTGCCGCCGTCAGTCGATTCCATTGCCGCATTTTTGATTCCGCTTCGATTCAGCCATACCAACCCGGCGGCATATTGCAGCATTCCATCGGGGAGGAATAGCACCTCTTTTTCTGATACGACCAACAGTATCTTCCGGCATTTCGGAGGAAAGCAGAACCGGATGATGAGTTGGTATGAAGAGGGTAACGGAGCAGAGTGGAATAGTGTATTCTTGGATTTGACCTATCCCTATTTTTTGTTTTACCTTGTACCTTCAGGCATGGAGGACCAACGCTGGGGAGAGGGGAGCGAAATTCTCTTGGCAACCATCACTTTTCTGGTGGAAGATACCATGACCATTCGCATTGATACCACTGTGGTCGGACCCACGGGAGAGCGGCTTACCTTTGCCAGATCGGATGCGGTGACTTACATTCCGAGAGACAACATGCCCTATTACGTAAATATCCGGAACACGGTGCGCGGGGATGCCAACGGTGACCAGGTTATCAACATCAGTGATGTCATGTATATGATGAATTATCTTTTCAGACATGGACCTCCTCCGGTCACCTTCGAAGCTGGTGATGCCAACTGTGACAACGATCACGGGATTCTGGATGTGGTTTTTCTTATCAACTATCTTTTCAAGACCGGACCACCACCATCATGTTCTTGACATATTAAGGAGAAACAATGAAAAAATGTCTGGCGTTTTTGGTATCAGGAATATTGCTCTTTGGATGCGGTAATATTTCCTTAGGTCAATGCCCGCAACCTTATGACTTGGGTCAATGTGATACTTTTTATCTGGAATGTTATAATCCAGTGCAATTCGATCCCCCCCCGTGGGACATATTTTTCAATTTTTTGATCACCCATGACGTGGCTGATCTAGCGATTGATTCCCTTGATTGCGTCTACATCCCTTTCGAGATCTCCCATAGCAATCCTGCTGCATACTGCAGTGTGCTTTCTCGGAGGAATCGTCTCCAATATGCCAGCGACACCGCCAACAGCATATTCAGACACTTTGGAGGAATGCAAAACCGCCTCATGGACCTGTATGAACAAGGGAATGGAGCAGAATGGGAACAAGCGGGTTCAGATATAGGATATGATCGCTTCAATTTAACTATTGGTCCCTGGGGAATGCAGGATCAAGCATGGTGGGAGAGCAGTCGGATTCTCTTTGCTACCATGACCCTGGTTGTGTCGGACACCATGACAATACTAATTAAAGGCGAGCCTTGGCCTCCGGATGACATTGAACAGGTTGTATTCTGCCGTATGGATGCATTCTATTACCGCCCTCAGCAAAATTTTCTATCCTTTTTCAAGATCATTCATATGCCCAGAGGAGACGCCAATGGTGATAAGGTGATAAACATAAGTGATGTCATGTTTATGATGAATTATCTGTTCAGACACGGATCACCTCCGATCACCTTTGAAACAGGTGACGCCAACTGTGATAACGATCATGGGATTCTGGATGTGGTTTATTTGATCAATTATCTTTACAAAAATGGTTCTGTTCCTCACTGTCCATAAATCTAATGCCCTGTCTCCTTAGAGACTTCGTCTTAGCTTTACTTTAGCACGACAGTCATAGGTTTGAACGTAAGCTGGGAATTAAACGAATAGCTTTCGCAGACTGAAGTCTGCGGCTACAAAAAACCAAATTATAAAACAGTTTCTTAGGGGAGCGATCAGGATGAGGGGGAATGATAAAACCAAAAATGGATAGCTGAAGCTTTCCGCTATAATACCTACCCAACTGTTTAATCTATTGACTCCTTCGCTTCCTCCCATAATGAATCCAAAAGAGGAAGCCCGGCTTCTTTAAGGGGTATCTTTCTCTTTTTTAACTGCCTTTCAATGTAATTAAATCTTTTTACGAATTTGTCGATGGTTCTTCGCAGGGCGAATTCCGGATTTATCTTCAAATGACGGGCTAAGTTCACCCAGGAGAAAAGTATGTCCCCCATCTCGTCCTCCACCCGCCTTTTTTTCATTTTCTTTATGGATGCTTTCTTGAGCTCGTCGATCTCCTCTTCGATTTTCGAGAATACGTCTTCTTTATTTTTCCAGTCGAAATCGACCCGAGATACCTTCTCCTGAACCCGGTAAGCTTTGAGCAGGGCGGGAAGATGCCGCGGGATGCCGGAGAGAACCGATTTGTTTTTATCCTTTTGCTTGCTTAATTTGATATGTTCCCAGTTTCGTAATACTTCCTCAGAGGAGGAAGCTTTCTTCTTTCCGAAAACGTGCGGATGTCTGGCTTTGAGTTTGTCATTCAGATAGTCTATCACCTCCTGCACGTCGAATTTCCTATCCTCTTGGGCTATCTGGGCATGGAAGACTATCTGAAGAAGTAGGTCCCCTAATTCCTCCTTCAGTTTCTCATCGTCCCCGGCTTCGATGGTATCCACAACCTCGTATGCCTCCTCGATCAAATAGGGAAGCAGGGATTTGTGGGTTTGTTCCCGATCCCAGGGACACCCGTTTTTGGACCTGAGTTTGGCCATCAAGCGGACCAAATCAGGGAAATTATCTTTTCTCTTCTTCATCAAATGGTATGTTTATTCTCTTTGGGGTGTATTCAAAAAGCGTATTCGAAATGCTTTCCTGAAATACCTGAACTCACCTGGCAAACTCGCTCAAAAGTCCCTGCTTTTCGAAAAGCATGACGTAAGCTTTTCTTTTGGCAGAGGATTTATGCCAGGTATTCTTGGGTACTAAAAACGCTTCTCCGGCTTTCAGGGCGACCGTCTCTTTGTCCATTTCCAGCTCGATCCCCCCGGAGATCACGTAAAAGAACTCGTCATAAGGATGCCGGTGTTTGTGGTAATCCCCGTCAAAGAGACCCAAGAAAACATGGAAATTATCCACGTTCACCAGCTGAAAGGGGTTAAAAGGTTTTTTGATCTTCTCCGCTTCTTTCAAGATGTTGATCTTGGGCATGATTCCCTCCATTCACGTGATTTGATTTCTTGGAGTGACACAGTTTTTTATGGTATTTGGTTTTCTGAAAATAGCTCGATAAATCGAGCAACTACAGAAAATAGAGCAACTACCGCTTTAATTTCATTTTACCATACGGGCAATTATCAAGCAATACGCATTCACCGCAAATAGGATTTGCCGCTTTGCAGGTCTTTCTGCCGTGCTCGATCAAATTCAAATGGAATTGATAAACCAACCCGGGGGGAACCAGTCTTTCCAGGATCAGCTGAGCCTTGGCTGCATCCGTTTTTTCGGGTACCAAACCCAATCTTATGGAGACCCTTAAAACGTGCGTGTCCACGGGGAGAACGGGTCTTTTCAGAGAGAAAAGTAAAACGCAGGCGATGGTTTTCTCTCCTACCCCTTTGAATTTTCCAAGATACTCTTTGATCTTTTCAGTCCGCCATCTTTTGAGAAAATTCAAATCCAGATAGCCTTTCTCTGCATGAATCTGCCGGAGAATGTCCTTTATCCTTTTGGCTTTGACGTCTGCCAGCCCGCCTGATCTTATCGCGCCGGCGATCCTTCTTACATCCGCTTTCCTCACCTCGTCCCAATTTTTGAATTTCAATCTCAAGCCGGAATATGCCCGGTGGCTGTTATGATCTGAAGTATTCTGTGACAGGATGGTGGCGATCAGATCGGAAAGCGGATCGGAGTAAACCATCCATTTTTTCTTTCCGTAAACTTTCTCCAGTTTGGCGGAGATGCTTTTTATATGCTGAGGTGATGATGATATCATCTGAACCTATAATCCCATATGGATGAGGAGATGGGAGCTTTAAAATTTCGGACTCTTAACCGTAATCTTATATTTTTCTTTTTAAATTTTGCTTTATGGTCATTCGATTTGTGCGGATTACGTTCATCCAAAATATTTTTGTAATTATCAGAATCCAAAAATCAGCTTCAGCGCCGGGATGGCGAAATCGACCGCAAAAGCAAGTGATACTATATACATAAGCCAGTGGACCTCCCTTCCTTTGCCGCTAAGCAATTTGATTACGGTGAAGGTGATGAATCCGAAGCCGATGCCGTTGGAGATGGAATAGGTCAGGGGCATGACGATCATGATCAGAAATGCGGGGAAGGCCTCGTCGAATTTATGGAAGGGGAGCTCCTTGACGATGGAGAGCATGAGAAAGCCGACGATGATTAAAGCCGGAGCGGTGGCCTCTTTGGGAACCACCCCGGCTAAGGGGGAAAGAAAAATAGCCAGGAAGAAAAGAATTCCCACCACCACTGCGGTCAAGCCCGATCGCCCGCCGGTTGAAATCCCGGCGGCGCTCTCGATGTAGGTGGTGACGGAGCTGGCGGAGGAAGCTCCTCCTGCCACCGCTGCCAAAGAATCGACTAAAAGTACCTGTTTGATCCGGGGAAGCTTGCCGTCCGGGGTCAGAAATTTCGCTTCACTCCCCAAGCCGATCACCGAGCCTAAGGTGTCGAAGAAGTCCGACAGCATGACAGAAAAGATCAGTATCATGGCGGTCATTACCCCCAGTTTGGAGAAAGCACCGAAATCGAAATGCCCTAAAGTGGAAAAATCGGGCATGGACAGGATGGACGTAGGGAGCCTGGCTATGTTGGGGGAGGCGAACGCGGTTAGACCGGAGGCATAGTTGATGATGATGGCCAACAAAGTCGAGCCGACGATCCCGATTAAAAGCGCCCCTTTAACCTTAGTCTTCATAAGGATGGCGGTTAAAAGCAAGCCAAAGATCGCCACCACCACGGTGAGGTTGTCGAAATTCCCCAGGGTGACCAGGGTGGAATCGCTTTTTTGCACAAATCCCGCCTGCACCAGACCGATGAAGGCAATGAACAGACCGATCCCCACCGAAATGGCTTGCTTGAGCGATAGAGGGATGGATTGCATCACCGCTTCCCTGAAACCGGTGATGACCAGAATGGTGATGATGGCTCCTTCCATAACGATCACCCCCATGGCAGAAGCCCAGGAAAGCCCCATTCCCAAAACCATCTGATAAGCCACGATGGCGTTGAGCCCCATGCCGGGAGCCAGGGCAAACGGGTAATTGGTCCATATCCCCATCAGGATACACATCACCGCAGCTGCCAGACAGGTGGCGGTGAGCGAAGCGGAGAAGGGAAGGGCTTTGCCTGCCAAATCCGGATTGCCGAAGAAACTCAAGAATAGCGGATTTACAAAGATGATGTACGACATGGTGAGGAAGGTGGTGACTCCGGCCAAAACCTCGGTACGGACGTTGGTTCCCAGTTCATCTAATTTAAAAGACTTATTAATCATAATTCCATATCCCCGTCGAAGAGAATTGCTCTTACGGAAAATCACAATATGCTATGGTTTGTTTCCCATACTTTTTATCGGAAAAAAAATCGAGTTGGCCAATTTCTCTTTTCTCGAACTTGCCCATAATCACTAAGCTGTTGGTATCCAACATATTAAAATGCTTGATTTTGATCTACAAAAAGCTTCTAAATCGGGCAAAGGATTTGCAAAAATAGCTGGTGAAGAATCTAACCTTGTTTCAAATAAACCGGGGGGGTATAAAGTGAAAGTCAAATTCACTTTGAACATGGAAAATCTTACCGTTGCTTCGCACCAGCAAAACCAGAAAGAAGAGCAGATCGACCGTCTCGTCATCTCCTGGATCAGCGAGGTTTCCGAAGAGGAGGTTTTGAACATGTCGGGCAAGTGGATTGGCACCAAGGATTTTTTGACCCAGCGGATGACCGATTTGAAGAAAGTGGGTGAATCGAGCTTGACCATTGAACCGGTAGAAGAAATGAAAGTATAAAAAGGGGTCAAGGATTCGAGGGTTCAAGGGATCAATACTCAAAGGTTCAATATGATGATAAATCAATCCATTTACGAAATTCTTGCGGTACCGATCCAATGGTTTAAGGCGGTGAATGCGCTGGTTTACAGCCATCTTGGTTTTTGGGGCCAGCTCGCCTTTGATCTGCTTCTCCTCTATTTGCTCATTACCATTGTCCTCAAAGTGACCAAAGTTGTCATACGATGCGTTCTCTTTGTGGCTCTCCCCTCTTTGGTTCTGTCTTTTGTTTCCTCCTATTTTTTACCTTTCAGTCTTTCCATAATCCTCCCGGTATGCGTGATGCTCATGATTGCGATCAATGTTGCTATGTCTTAGGCATCACGAGAAGTAAAGCAACTTCTGTTAAATTTGTCAATAAAAAAATCTAACCTGTTTTTCGATACCCCGCACAAATTGTCGATATTTGGTAAAATAGTAGTGGAAATTGATAATGGCTCTTGCCAAAAACATCTTCTCTATTATATTATAATTGTTCCAAATCGAGAAAAACACCTTCGGGCTATAGGAGGATAATATGAGAGAGTTCGCAATAATCATTGTTCTTTTGCTTTCCCCTATTTATGCCTTAGCTGAAACCCATTACGTTTCCAAGAGCGGTTCGGATGAATACCCTTACACTTCATGGGCAACAGCAGCGGATTCCATTCAGAAGGGGATAAATGCTGCTTCTTCTGGTGATACGGTTAGAGTAGGTTCCGGCACATACCGGGAGACCATTGTGATGACACCCGGAAT
>JBDROD010000379.1:0-3515 GCA_043810415.1 Candidatus Zixiibacteriota bacterium
TGATAGACGACATTGCTAAAGAGTTTGGCTCCAAAGTATATAGAATCAAAGTCGGCGAAGTTCACGTTGCCCGAAAATTAAAGCAGGTGAAAGGCGAGATTGGAGGCGAGGGGAACGGGGGGGTGATCCTGCCGGATTTGCATTACGGACGGGATGCTTTGGTCGGGATGGCTTTGATCCTGGAATATCTAGCTGAATCCGGCAAATCCATGAGCCGGCTGGCATCGGAACTCCCCCGATATTTCATGGTAAAAGAGAAGGCAAGGCTTACTCAGAATTTTGAGAAGAATCTAACCCAGCTGAAGAGAAAGTATTCGCAGGGAAAAATAAATTCATTGGACGGTTTGAGAATTGATTATGACGATTTCTGGCTTCACGTAAGAAAGTCAAATACCGAACCCCAGGTACGGATAATCGCCGAAGCCAGGTCAAAACATGAAGCAGACAAACTGGTCGCGGAAGCTTTAAAGATCCTAAACTCGTAGGTCCGAAATGTCCCTCAGGACTTTCGGACAACATTCAAAAATAACTTGACACCCATAGAGCAGGGCATTTAGCCCTACGAGCAGGGTTATGTAACAAATCCTTCATGGTGATCTGAGATTGAATTAAAACCGTAGGTCCGAAATGCCCTTTAGGGCTTTCGGACAATATTCTTATAAATCCACGTAATCAAGCCTTCATGGTTTGGTAATCAGTATACCGAAATCTAAAATGGTAATCAAAAGCTGGGCAAGAATGTTTGTTTTTGTGACACTGTTACTATACAGTGGAATCTTCTACTCATCATCCTTGAAAGCCAACACCTGTATTTTTGCCACCGAAAAAAAATCTATATGCCAACAACCCAATCAGTATCTTCTCTTTTTTCCAAAACTCGACAAATCCATAATATTAACAGGTGGAGATTCTATTCACATTGGTAAGAATCCGATAATAAAGAAAAAAGACCCATATAAAGTTTTTGTTTATGCTCTTGTACCTGGTATCGTCGTACATGGAATAGGTCATTTTTATGCAAAAGAAACTACTACGGGTTGGATACTGGTTGGTGGAGAGGTTTTAAGCTTGGGAATACTGACATATGCTGCTGGAGTTGGTCTTGGTGAAACAATTGGAGGACAGCCCGATACTATTAACGATGACGTGGCTGCCATGCTTGGTTTTACTCTTTTTGCAGGTACTTGGCTATATGACTTGATCGATTCGCCGCTTGCAGTCCAAAGATATAACCGGAAGATACTTGAAAACATGATATCAGCTTCAAATTTGGTATTGAGAAAAGATACCATTATGTTGGTTTCAGATCTTCCTTAACATTCTGATCTATGAATATAATCTGGAATTCAGATGTTTCTCTACGCTTAACCTGATACGTATAAATTGTGTGTCAGACTTTCCTTTGGACCCGACTGGGTAAAGCTGAAATTGTAGCCGATGCATTAAAAATCCTGAACTCGTAGGTCCGAAATGTCCTTCAGGACTTTCGGACAACATTCAAAAATAACTTGACACCCATAGAGCAGGGCATTTAGCCCTGCCAGCAGAGTTATGTAACAAATCCTTCATGGTGATCTGAGATTGAATTAAAACCGTAGGTCCGAAATGCCCTTTAGGGCTTTCGGACACAAGATACCAAGGAGTCGAGATGTGCGGAATAATCGGATATGTGGGGAGGGAAAAAGCGGTCCCCCTGTTGATGGAGGGGCTGAAGAGACTGGAATACCGCGGATATGATTCTGCCGGAATTGCTTTATTGGAAGAAGAGGGGTTGATCTTCGAGAAATGCGCCGGAAAGATATCCGGGCTGGAAGCTTTGCTTCAAAACAAGAAATTCGAAAGCACCACCGGTATAGCGCACACCCGCTGGGCCACCCACGGGGAGCCGACCGACTCAAATGCCCACCCCCACCTCGATTGCCAGGGGAACATTGCCGTGGTGCATAACGGCATCATCGAGAACTACCGCAGCTTGCGGGAGCTTCTGCTCCGCAAAGGGCACAAATTTACCTCCGACACCGACACCGAGATCTTAGCTCACTTGATCGAAGAATACTACGACGGCAACCTTCTGGAAGCCACGCAGGCAGCGTTGTCTCAGGTGGAGGGGACTTATGGTATTGCGGTTTTGTGTAAGAACAATCCCCATCAGATCGTGGCAGCCCGTAACGGAAGCCCGCTGGTGATAGGCACGGGGAAGGGGGAAAATTTCGTGGCATCGGATGTAGCCGCGATCTTAAGACATACCAACCGGGTGGTTTATCTGGAGGACCGCGAGGTAGCATTGGTCGATCCGGATAATTTCTCCATCTCCACTGTGGATAAGGTTGAGGTTACTCCGGAAATTCAAGAAATCACCTGGACATTGGATCAGATCGAGAAAGGGGGATTTCCCCATTTCATGCTAAAGGAGATCTTTGAACAGCCCATGACTCTGCGGAATGCCCTCCGCGGGCGTTTGAATTACGAGGAGGGAACCGCTCGCTTGAACGGACTCAACCTGCAGTACGAGGAGCTGCATTTGATCGATCGGATCATCATCACCGCCTGCGGCACTGCCTGGCATGCGGCTCTGGTGGGCGAATACATGATAGAGGGTACCGCCTTGATACCGGTGGAGGTGGAATATGCCTCCGAGTTCCGCTACCGCAGCCCCATCATCAATGAAGGGACCATCGTCTTTGTCATCAGCCAATCCGGGGAAACCACGGATACCCAGGCTGCGCTCAGGGAAGCCAAAAGGAAAGGGGCAACCGTTCTGGGCATATGCAATATAGTGGGGAGCACTATTGCCCGGGAAACCGATGGGGGGGTATATATCCATGCCGGTCCGGAGATCGGAGTGGCTTCCACCAAAGCCTTTACCTCTCAGATGATGGTGTTGTCTTTAGTCGCCCTGCTTTTGGCCCGGATGCGGACCATGTCGCTGGAGCAGGGGAGGGAGATCATCGACGCCCTCTACAAAATCCCCGATCAGGTAAATGAAATTATTCAAAATGACTCTGCCATCAAAACCATTGCCGAAAAATATTACCAGAAGAACAATTTTCTGTATCTGGGACGGGGATTCAATTTCCCCATTGCCCTGGAGGGTGCCCTCAAGTTGAAGGAGATATCCTACATCCATGCCGAAGGTTACCCGTCCGCGGAAATGAAGCACGGACCCATTGCCTTGATCGATGAGAATATGCCGGTGGTGGTGATAGCCTTGAAGGACAAGGTACACGACAAGGTATTGTCCAACATCGCCGAGATCAAGGCGCGAAAGGGAAAGGTGATTGCGGTTGCCACCCAGGGAGACACCGAGATCGCGGATAAAGTGGATCATGTCATATATATTCCCCAAACCCTGGAGCATCTGACCCCCATCCTTTCGGTGATACCGCTGCAGCTTCTGGCTTACCATATGGCGGTTCTCCGTGGTTGCAATGTGGACCAGCCCAGAAATCTGGCTAAGAGCGTGACTGTGGAATAGACCGAACCGCTTTTGGAAATGCATATAAGTTCTTGGGTCC
>JBDROD010000380.1:0-4179 GCA_043810415.1 Candidatus Zixiibacteriota bacterium
GGGCATCCCATACCATGGACGCTTCGGTATTTGTCAATAAGAAACCGGCAGCCCGGGGGAACAATCCGGTCAACGATCTGATAGAGACGACCCTGGACATGGATTACCAGGCTTTTATGACCTCCTTCTATGCCAAACAAAGGGAGCTGAATGCCCTCTCGGATTATCAGCCATACAAAAGAAAAGAGCTTTTAGCCCGAATGTTGGGAATCGAGAACGTGGATACCGGATTAAAATCTTTGAGAGCGGACAAAAGGGAACTGGAGTTGAAGCTGGAATTCAACCGGACTCATCTGAAGGACCGAAATGAACTGGACCTGCAAAAGACAAATAAATTAGAAAGTCACGCTGTTTTGGAGAAAAAGGTTTCACTTACCCGGGAAGAGTTGGAGTCAGCGACTTCGGATTTCAAGAAGACTGAAGAGCTGTGGATGAACTTAAAAGCCAAATATGAGGAGTCGGTCCTGCTTAAACAGCAAAAGCAGATCGGGCAAGCGGAAAGGCGAAACTTGGAAGAACAGTTGAAAGCGCAAGAAAAGGAAAGGACGAACCTGGAGTTTTTTGAAACGGAATTGAAAAAGATCGAAACACTGCTTACTTCCTATGAGGAAATCAAAAATAGATTATCTGCTTTAGATGAGCAAAGGATAAAAGACGAACACAGAAAGATAACCCAGAATCAAATCAAGGAGTTAGAAGTTTCCATTTCATTAGATAAAAAAAGATTGGAATCTCTGAATAAAGAGCTCGAAACCAAAGCCGAGGTGGAAAGGAATCTGAGAGAACTCAAAGAAAAGTTAGTTCTGTTGGAAAAGGAGCTGGAGGAGGAGAGAAGCCTTTACAGTAATTTGGAATCATCCTTAAAATCGTTAAAGGACGAAAAGGGGAGACTTCAATCTCAAATGGAGCAGATAGAGAAGCTGGGTCCGGATTCGGTATGTGATCGCTGCTTACGACCCATGGGCTCGGATTATCAGAAGATCAGACAGCATTTAATGGGTGAGCTGAATCAATTGGAGGAGAAAGTACAGACTTTAATGCAGAAAAAAGAGCAGGTGAAAGAAAAGGGCAAGGAATTAAAAAATAAGAAAACGGAATGGGAAACGTCGAGAGATCGACTTCAAAAATCCGTGGAGGAACTATCGAAACAGGAAGGGGAGAGGGGGAATTTGGAGAGCAATCTGAGGGAGAAGGAAAAAAATCTTTCCAGGCTTAAGGACGTTTTGAAAAGCATGGGGGAAGTGGAATATGATCCAACCACGCACCAGAAACTTAAAACAGAATTTGAAAATCTTGAAAAGCTAAAACAGAAATCATCAGAGCTTTCCTCTGAGGTCAAACGACTGCCTTTGGTGAAACAAAGGTTGGAAGAATTACTGGTGAGGAATCAAAACCTGGAACTGGAAGAGGAGAAGACAGATAAAGCCATTTCAAGCCTTGGGTTTTCGGAGGAAAAATACAGGACCATCGAAAAGGAATTGGAAGACCAAAGAGAGAAAGTGCATGTCGTTGAGCTGGCGAGAAAAGACGTCAGCTACCAGACAGAGATGCTTAAGAAGGAAATCGATCAGGTTGAGCTTGAGATCAAAAATGCGGGTGAACTGAGCCAAAAGATAAAAAGCTGGGAGGAGGAGCAGCGCTATTTAGAGAAACTGGATTTGTTATTTTCCGACTTCAAAGTTTCGCTGATAGGGCGGATCCGTCCCGCGCTGGAACGTTATACCAAGGATATATTCCTGGACCTTTGCGAAAACCGGTATGAGAATCTGGAGTTGGACGAGGACTACGAAATCTACATCTATGATCAGGGGGAGAGATTGCCTCTTTCCCGCTACTCGGGCGGGGAAAACGATTTGGCCAACCTGTGTCTGCGCATCGCCATCTCCATTCTGATCTCCGAGTCGAGCCAGGCGGATTCCTCTTTTATCATCTTGGATGAAATCTTCGGAAGCCAAGATACGCTCCGCAAGGAAAACATCTTGGCTGCATTAGCCCAGTTGAAAAACAGATTCCGGCAAATCTTTCTGATAACCCATATAGATGACATTAAAGACTCGGTGGAGAACTTGGTCTACATCACGGAGAATGATGACGGCACCAGCGAGCTTAAGCTGCAATAGCCGTTTTAAATTCTCCAATCAACAGGTGACGAATGGGCAGGAGAAATATAAACTCCAAACGATTAATATATCTTTCGTTTGTTTTGGCTTTAGCCTTTTTGGTTTACCTGTTTTATGCCCCCTCCAAACGGATAGGCGTGAAGGCGGTGATCGACGGGGATACCATCGAGCTGGAAAGCGGTGAGAGGGTTCGATACATCGGGATAGATACACCGGAGAAGGACCAGCCCCTTTTCCGGGAAGCGACCAGAGCAAATCAGGAGCTTTTGAAAAAGGGGGAATACACTTTAGAATATGATACTGATCGGCAGGACGATTGGGGGAGAACATTGGCTTACGTATGGATAGACACATTAATGGTCAATGCGCAACTAGTGCGGGAGGGTTTGGCTTCGGTTTATCTGATTTCCCCCAATTTCAAACACAAAGAAGAGCTAATCGCTTTTCAAAATGAAGCCCGGGCGAAAGGATCGGGCATCTGGTCGATTCCGGTTTCACCGGAAAAATATTACGTAGCCAGCCGGCATTCCCGCGGTTTGGTGTTTCATCGACCGGGATGCCAGTGGGCGAAGAAAATTGCCAAAGACAACCTGATACGATTTGAAACGAAAGACCAGGCGCTGGATTTGGGTTATAGTCCATGCCGAACCTGCAAACCGTGAAGCGGTATTTTTTTATTTTCAATTTCCTGCTTCAAGTTTCTCTTGTTTGAGTTCTTCTAATATGGAGGCGGCTTTATTCCACGACTAAAAGGTCGTGGCAATAAGGTTTTTTATGGTAACGGACAAGGTGTCCGTTACCAACAAGAGAAATTGTGTCTACTTAATCTGTTCGGATCCAATTCCCCGTCCTTGCTGTGAGGTAGTTCATTCCTATTGAGCTCGATGAATCGAGCAACTACAAAACGAACAGCCTCTGGATTGAATAGAGGATAATCTCGTCCCTTTCGCAAAAGTAAAAAAGATTTCATCTTCACTAAATTATACCGATAAATAAGATGTGATACTCATGGGTGCAAACTGCTTTTAGCAGTAAGGAGGGGCTATGCCTTCAATTTTAGTGATTGAAGACAAGGATAGTATGCGGGAAATGCTTTCCAAGACACTGGAGGCAGAAGGATACGAGGTAGAGACGGCGCTGGACGGAGAGGGAGGGGTGGAGAAAGCCAAAGAGAAGAAATACGACTTAGTCCTTTCCGATTTGAAACTTCCCCAGATGGATGGAATCCAGGTGCTCTCTGCGTTAAAAGAACTGGACACGGACGTATCTGTGATACTGATGACCGCTTACGGAACCATCGAAAAGGCGGTGGAGGCGATGAAGGAGGGGGCATTCGATTTTCTCACCAAACCTTTCGATACGGATCATCTCAGCGTTTTGATAAAACGAGCTTTAGAGAACCGCCGGCTGATGGCGGAGAACGTGCTTTTGCGTGAGGAGCTGGGACATAACTTAGGATATGCGGAGATAATCGGAAAGTGCGGGAAAATGCAGGAGGTCTCACGGCTCATTCAAAAGGTGGCGCCTTCCGACTCCACGGTATTGCTTTTGGGGGAATCGGGAACCGGAAAAGAACTTTTCGCCCGGGCCATACACAGCTTGAGCAACCGGAAGAATGGTCCTTACGTGGCGATCAACTGTGCCGCCATACCGAGGGAACTATTGGAGAACGAGCTTTTCGGGTCAGAGAGGGGAGCGTATACCGGATCGGTGGCACGGAAGATGGGTAAATTCGAGATCGCCCAGGGGGGAACCATATTTTTAGACGAGGTGGGGGATTTAGACATCGCGTTGCAGGCGAAGCTTCTGCGGGTTCTGCAAGATAAGACCTTCGATCGGTTGGGGGGAACAAAAACGTTAAGCGTGGACATAAGATTGATCGCTGCCTCTAATGCCGATCTGAAAAAAGCCATCGATAAGAAAGAGTTTCGTGAAGATCTATTCTACCGACTGTCCGTTTTTCCCATTAACATTCCTCCCTTGAGGGAACGAAGAGAAGACATACCGGAATTGGCGGCTTATTTTGTGAAGAAGTATTGTGCGGAGATGAAGAAACCGA
>JBDROD010000381.1:0-18207 GCA_043810415.1 Candidatus Zixiibacteriota bacterium
TACTTCTATCGCCTGCAGATCGGGGAACAGACCCAAACCAAGCGAATGTTGCTGCTTAAGTAAATGTATTGCGGATAAAGATCGATCAACCGATCGCATCTGAGGATATGATAGAGGAGACTGGTAGAGATATCAGTCTCCTTTTATTTTGTAATCGAAAATTTCAAAGTCGTAAATTTTAAATTTTGAACTGCAATTTTGCATTTTTCATTTTGATCTTTAAATTTGTTACTTCAAATCTCCTTAAGAAAAATGACAAAATTTGCTATAAAATTTCTTGCTTTCCAAAATTCTTTACTTTATACTTTTGACGAATTGAGAAGAGTTGAAAACGTTAAAAATAACAGGGGTAGTATACTGTTGGTTTAAATTGCGGTCTGATATGCTATAATCTTAATAATCTCAAGTTAGAGAGGAGGAACCGATGAGAAAAAAGCTAATGGTCAGCTTGACGGTACTAGTAATCATCTGCACCGTTTGGGGAATGAATTTATTGGTTGCCGAAACCGCCGGAAAAAACAGGGCAATTCAAATCCCCCCCCAGGAGCGTGTGTACGTTTCACCTTCTCAACTATCATCCGTGGTACCGGGTCTATGTGAGATTGCAAATGACGATGGCACTCCCGCTGCAGCTGAAGCTGCATTCGATTCTGGGATGGGTTATGCTGTTTACATGGATCCAGCCGCATGCGGATTATACCCTTATCCCTTTAAAATAACAGACGCTCATTTTTTTCTGTATGAGCCCCTGAGTTCGGATTACCTATGGCCGGTTGATATACAGATTAATATACTGGATGTTTCCGGAGGGGATAAATGCAACGGACCCGGATCGGTTCTTTGTTCTCAGAACTACACCGTTCCTCATGACTCCGCCTATCCTAAGATGATTAATTTGAGTCTCTCGCCTCCCTGTTGCGTAACCGAACCTTTCTTCTTGGAGGTGAAATATCTTACTCCGAGGGGATCTTCGACTCTGCCTGGCCTGGTGATGGATGAGGGGGTGGCTATTGCACCTGATACCTGTATCAACTGGTTTGACAGCCTGGGTACTTATCAAACCTGGATGCATTATTGGGGTGAACCGCCGAGCGGGGACGTTATACTTCGTGCCACCGGCTACCCCGGCTCCTTCGATTGTGACAGCTTGTGGTACTGGAAGCCCGATACCGCTCAGGCTCCCAGCGGGATGCCGGATTTCGACCAGTACCAGTTCGGCCTGCTCGATTCTATGGGTTTGTGCGGTCCCGCTGCCGTGGCAAACTGCTTGTGGTGGTACGATGCAGTTCCCGACTCGCTGAAGGACGATCCGGCCAACTTCATCCGGCTTCTGTCCGGTTATTTCCATACGGATGCGGACAGCGGAACCTATGTGGATTCGATAAAAACCGGACTTAATCAATATTTCCGTCTGCATCACTTCAACCTGTACGCCAACGTCTTTGCCCAGCCCTATTTCAATGAGATGGAGGATTCGTTGAAGAAGTGCCAGGACGTCATCTTGCTTTTGGGCTTCTATCAACCATTGGACAAGCAATTTGTTCGTTTTGGGGGGCACTACGTCACCATGGCGGGGGTATATTCCGAATCGCTGAAGATCGCTGTGAGCGATCCGGCCCGGGATGCGGCTGAATCTGATTGGCCCGGAAGGGTAAGGCCGCCGGATCATCCTCTCCATCCGGGAAACCATACCCTTCACAACGATACGCTTTTTATCTGTCATGATATCTACCAGTCGGATACCATATCGCTTACCCCGGGTAATCCTCACTGGTGGATTCCGGGTTACGAAATTCCTGATACTTTGTACCGTTTCGAGGGGAAGAATTTCCAGCCCGATCAATACTCATTGCAGGGCCCGTATAATCCATTGGCTCCTGTTTTCACCGAGGTGGAATATGCCATCATGATCTGTCCCAAAGCGGGAATAGATACCTGCTGGTACTATAAGCCCGACACCACCACCGCCCCCAGCGGCATGCCCGATTTCGATCAGTACCAGTTCGAAACCGATTCCCTGGCTTTCTGCGGACCTACTGCGGTGGCTAACTGCCTGTGGTGGTTCGATGCGGTTCCGGAAGGATATAAGGACGATCCGCTCGGCTTCATCCGGCTTCTGTCGGTTTATTTCCATACGGATTCAGACAGCGGGACCTATGTCGATTCCATTCAGAAGGGACTGGATCGATACTTCACCGATTATCATTTTGCACTGAAGGAGACCACCTATGCCAAACCCGAATTTTCAGTAATGGGGGACTCCCTGAAGGAATGTCAGGATATCATCCTGCTATTGGGATTCTGGCAGTCCAAAGGAGGGTGGTACCGGGTGGGTGGTCATTATGTCACCATGGCCGGAGTTTGTATCTCCACCCCCTGGGTAGCCATAAGCGATCCGGCCCGAAATCCGGCCGAAGCGGGTTGGCCTGGCGAGGTTTGGCCGGAAGATCATCCGGTACACTCCATGGGGGATACCCTGCATAATGATCCATCCTATGTCTCTCATGATGCCTATTTGGTCTGGCCCTCCCCCAGCCCCGGTGGCGTCTGGCAATTACCGGACTACCCGGTCTTCCAGAGCATCGCCGATTTCACCAGGCAGAACTTCCAACCGGGACAGGATACCCTGTTTGATTACTTGGATCCTACTCTGCCGATTTATACTGAGGTGGAATATGCCATCATGATCTGTCCCAAGCCGCCCAGCTCGGTGGAGGACGTTGGAGAAACCAACAAGCCTAAGGATTTCGAGCTTTATCAGAATCATCCCAACCCGTTCAACCATGAAACCGTCATCCGGTTCAATTTAGAGAAACCGGCAGAGGTTACCCTGGTGATTTACAACTCCCTGGGACAGAAGGTAAAAACCCTGCTCGAGGGACGGGTGAAATCCGGTTTGACCAGCGTCAGCTGGGACGGGAAAGACGAAAAGGGGAAGGTTGTATCCAGCGGAGTCTACCTGTATGAGCTGAAATCAGGAGAGTTTACCGAGGCCAAACGAATGGTGCTGTTGAAGTAGCCAACGGACTGGTAGTGAGCGAAGCGAATTTATTCAACGGATTTACACTCAGAGGAGGTTGAAAAATACTTTCAACCTCCTCTTGCTTTTTTAGCAAAAAGAAAGTTTATTCCCATGTAATGGCGGGTTTTACCCAGTACCGTACGGTACTGGGTTTATCTGGAGTAATCTGAAAGTTATGTGAAAAACCTAAAAAGAGATGGTTAAAATAAATAAATAAAAATCTTTGCGGGGAGTGCGGGGGATGTGTGGCGGTCTGCCCTTATGGGGCTTTAGAGCTTTTCACCACCGGGCTTTCGGTCAAACCCGACCTGTGCACCTTATGCGAAAACTGCATCATCTTCTGCCCGGTGGGGGCATTAAGCACAAAAACTGCTTATGCGGAAGCTCATCCAACCAAGGCGAATCTCAAACTAAAGAATGGATGAAAGATTCGATTGTATCATAGTGGGAGCAGGTCCGGCCGGCTCCTTTGCCGCTAAGACTCTGGCTGAAAATGGGACCGGGGTTCTGCTATTGGAAAAGCATCCCCAGATCGGCCTCCCCCTTACCTGTGCCGAAGCCATCAGTTTCTCCGGTTTGAATAGGTTCGTAACTCCGGACCCGGAGTGGATAAGCACCCGTACCCACCGGGCACTCTTGGTCTCCCCTTCCCATAAAGAATTTTTGCTCCGTCATCCCGACGCCGGTTTCGTTTTGAACCGGAAGATATTCGAAACGAAATTGGTGGAACAGGCTTCGTCTTGGGGAGCATGCGTGAAGCTGAGTTCCTGTGCCATTGGTCTTTTAAACGGAAAGCGGGATGGCTTCTACGGGGTGAAGGTGTCGGAGAACGGTAATACCAAAGAGTACGGGGCAAAGGTGATCATCGGGGCGGACGGGGTGGAATCCTGGGTGGCGCGCTGGGCTGGGATGGACTCCTCCCTCCCTTTGGGGAGGATAGAATCGTGCGCCCAGTATCTTTTGGGAGAGGTGGAGGTGGAGCCGGACCGCCTGGAGTTTCACCTGGGACGATCCTTGGTTCCGGGGGGATATGCCTGGGTCTTCCCCAAAGGCGAAGACTCAGCCAACGTGGGTTTGGCAGTCACGCCGGACCGGACAGAAAGAAAAGCTAAGGAATTCCTGGATCGATTTGTGAAAAAAAGATTCCCCCGCTGTCGGATACTCGAATCCCACATGGGCGGGGTCCCCTGCTACGACAAGAACTTGAGCCTGGTCAAAAAGAACGTCCTTCTGGTGGGGGATGCGGGAAGATTGGTCGACTCCCTTTCCGGTGCCGGGATAGCCAACGCCCTCCTCTCCGGCAGGATCGCAGGCGAGGTGGTAAGCCAATTTTTAAAAAACGGAAAGCCTTCTTTTGCTGACCTTAGAAAGTATGAAGATAGATTTCTGAAGGAGAAAGGGGGTGAGCTTAGATTTTATTCCTATTGCCGGGCGATATTCCTGAAGATGACGGATGAGGACATGGATGACGTGGTCTCTTTCTTGAAGGATTATTTTGGGGACCGTCCCGTCACCAGCCTTCAGCCCATCTCTTTGGTCAAGACCATCCTTAAGTCCAATCGACGATTATTGCGCCTGCTCCGACACCTGGTCTGGTAATCAATGGGGAGAACAATCTATTTGATTTGCCATCTTTTCATCAATTCAGAGTCCAAAGGTGCAAGCTATCAACTATTCCCCTCTCCCCTTCCGGGGAGATGCGTATGCATGCATCGCAGGGATAGGATGAGGGGGAAATGAGTAAAGCTAGAACATCAAATCAACTTGCAGTTGGCACAACCTTCTTTTGCACCAGTTTGGCTAAACGGGATTTTAGCCGGGAAGCCTGGTTGGGATGAATCACCTTTTTCCGGGCAGCTTTATCAATGTATGAGATCGCAGTTTTAAGCGATGCCGCATCCGATGATGTTTCCACTTTCTTTACCAGATTCTTCATCCGGGTTTTTATCTCCCGGTTGGCCAAATTCGCCTTTTGGCTGGTTTTAAGCCTTTTTTCGGCTGACTTATGTCTGGGCAACGTTTGCTCCTTGTTTTTTAAGATTCGAATACCCCTTGCCTAAGCAAGGAATTATACGCTCTTTATGCCGTATGAATATAAAACTAAACGATTTTTTGTCAAGCTGAAAAGAATATCTCTTTTGAAGTGTCAAGTTTCAACTTTACTGAACTTAAGCTCGGTTCACTCAAAGGTGAACGCGCCATTTACTCCATCGAAGAGGGGAATACAAAAACAACAATCTATAATTCTGGATGAGCTAATGATAATATTTGATATAAATCCAACAAGAATTAATTTTGAATTTTTAATTGTCGTTTTGAATTTTGCTCTTTGAATTTTGAATTTGAAAACCTCACCCCCTTAATCCCCCTCTCCACATTTGTGGAGAGGGGGACCCAGAGGGAGAGGTAAAATAACCTTGATTCTTTTATGTCCTCCAATCCCGATCACGATAAAATCGCCAAATCGACCGGTATAGTCAGCTCTGCTACCCTCCTCTCCCGGGTGTTTGGTTTGATTCGGGAACAGGTATTTGCCTATCTTTTCGGCGCCGGTTATGCCACCGACGCTTTCATCGCCGCCTTCCGTATCCCCAATCTGCTGCGCGACCTTTTTGCCGAAGGCGCCCTCTCCTCCGCCTTCATTCCGGTCTTCACCGACCATTTGACCAATCAGGGAAAGGAAAAAGCCTGGGAGTTGGCCAACCTGATTTTGAACCTGCTTTTGGTTACGCTTTGTGTACTGGTGGTTCTGGGGATCATATTCGCACCCTATTTAGTAGAGATCATCGCTCCGGGATTCAGCCAGGAGGCGGGGAAGCAGGATTTGACCACGCATCTTTCGCAGATCATGTTTCCTTTTCTGCTTCTGGTGGCATTGGCAGCTTTAGTGATGGGGATTTTGAACACCTTCCGGCATTTCGGCATTCCCGCCCTGGCTCCCACCATGTTCAATCTGGGCATGATCGCCGGCGGGATCATTCTTTCTCCTTATGTTGATCCGCCTATCGTGAGCATGGCTATCGGTGTGCTTTTGGGTGGTCTGGGGCAGTTTGCCATCCAGTTGCCCAGTCTTAAAAAAATAGGTTTCAAATATCGTTTTGCTATAAATCTTCACCATCCCGGGGTAAAGAGAATCCTCTGGCTGATGGCGCCCGCCACTTTGGGGCTGGCTTCCACCCAGGTGAACATATTCGTAAATACTCTGATCGCCTCTTTTCTTCCCCAGGGGAGCGTTTCTTACTTAAGTTACAGTTTCCGTCTGATGCAATTTCCCATCGGCATGTTCGGGGTAGCGGTAGCGACGGTGGCTTTCCCCACTCTCTCTGCTTATGCGGCAAAGAAGGAGATGGGAGAACTCCTTTCCACTTTCACCTCATCCTTGAAACTGGTTTTCTTCCTCACCATCCCCTCGGCAGTATTTTTGGCTGTGGCATCCCAGCCGGTCATCTCGGTTTTGTTCCAACACGGAAGATTCAACTATCTCGACACGGTTGCCACCTCGCAGGCTTTGATCTTCTATTGCATTGGACTTTTCGCGTATTCCTCCGTTCGCTTGACCGCCTCCACCTTCTATTCCATGGCCGATACCAAAACTCCGGTGAAAACCAGCTTAGTGGCTGTGGCGGTAAATATAGTATTGAATCTTATTCTAATGAAACCTTTGGGATTCCGGGGACTGGCAACCGCCGCATCGGTCTCCGCCATGGTGAATCTGTTTTTACTTCTTATGATTTTGGACAGAAGAATTGGACCTCTGGACCGGAAAGACATCTGGGAGACTTTCTTTAAGATATTGTCCTCTGCTGTTTTCATGGGAATAGTATTGTGGCTCTACTTGAGATTCTTTGGAATGAATTTGCAAACCTCCGGTTTGTTCCCGAAAATAGGGGAGCTTTTGGTCATTTTGATTTTGGGATTGGCAAGCTATTCCTTCGTCTCATATTTGTTGAAATTAAAAGAACTTGATCGTATATTGGTCTTGTTGAAGATAAAGAAGAATTCGTAGGGACGGATTTTTAAATCCGCCAGTTGCAAAATGTAGCGGAAGGCCTCAGCCTTCCATTTTGGAAACCTGAAGGTGCGGAGCATTCATACGAATTTCCGCTACATTAACGAAACCTATGGAATCCGTTCCATCCGTTGACAGCAGAGCCAACACTGAACCAAAATAAAGGGCTAGAAAAAAATGGACTTGGGATTAATCATTGGAATCATCAGTATAATAGTGACAATTGCTATTGGTTTCTATTTTGGCATTAAAACACTAAAATCGAAAGTGCCTCCAGAACTTCAGAGGGATATTGAGAAAATAAAGAGCCAAATGGAGCAGGTAACATTGTATGTGGATGGTCTCCCCCAGACTAAGGACAAAAAGAAGAAGATTCTATTCGAAAAAGGTATCTCCTTGATGGCTCAGTATAAGTATGAAGAAGCCATTGAATCATTCAGGGAGTGCTTGAACTTAGAGTCAGACGGAAGTAAAAAGGTGGCATTATTAATCTTGATAGGAAACTCCTTCTACGCTTGGAACAAATGGGATCAGGCTCTTGGCATTATGAGAGAGGCACTTGAAACTGCCCAGCAGGTAAAGGATGAACCTGGCGAAAGCGCCGCTTTAGGAAATCTGGGTTTGGTTTATAAGGACAAAGGTGAATGGGCTAAGGCGATTGAGTTTAATAATAAGAGTTTAAACATAAAAGAAAAGATCGGTGATGAGCATGGAATGGCATATACTCTTAATAATCTGGGCTTGGTTTATGAGGCCAAAGGTGAATGGGCTAAGGCGATTGAGTTTTATAATAGGAGTTTGAAGATTAAGGAAAAGATCGGTGATGAGCATGGGATGGCTTATACTTTTAATAATCTGGGCTTGGTTCATAAGGACAAAGGGGAATGGGATAAGGCGATTGAGTTTTATGGGAAGAGTTTGAAGATTAAAGAAAAAATCGGTGATGAGCATGGGATGGCACAGACTTTTAATAATCTAGGCATTGTTTATCGTACCAAAGGCGAATGGGATAAGGCCATTGAGTTTTATAACAAAGACTTAGAGATAAGCAAAAAGATCGGTGATGAGCATGGGATGGCTTATACTTTTAATAATCTGGGCACAGTTTTTAAGGACAAAGGTGAATGGGATAAGGCGATTGAGCTTTATAGTAAGAGTTTAGAGATAGATGAAAAGGTCGGTGATGAGTATGGGATGGCAGCTGCTTTTAATAATCTGGGTTTGGTTTATCGGGACAAAGGTGAATGGGATAAGGCGATTGAGTTTTATAATACGAGCTTAAAGATAAAAGAAAAGATCGGTGATGAGCATGGGATGGCACAGACTTTTAATAATATGGGAATGGTTTATCAGGACAAACGTGAATGGGATAAGGCGATTGAGTTTTATAATACGAGCTTAAAGATAAAAGAAAAAATCGGTGATGAGCATGGGATGGCGCAGACTTTTACAAATATGGGTAATGTTTATCAGTTGAAAGGTGAATGGCATAAGGCGATTGAGTTTTATAATAAGAGTTTGAGGACATATGAAAAGATCGGTGATGAGCATGGGATGGCACACACAAAGGGGAATATAGCTGTTTTGTACAAGATGCAGGGAAAAAAGGAAGAAGCAAAGAGAATATTCGAAGAGATATTGGAAACATTCGAAAAGATAGGAGATAAACCCAACGCAGAAAGAACGAGAGAGAATTTGAAGGATTTTTAGAAATAATCCCCCTGAATCCCCCTTTTTCAAAGGGGAAATAGCAGTGTAGGGGCGGATCTTCAGATCCGCCCGATTATCCATGACGGGTGAATCTGAAGATTCACCCCTACGAAAAAAAATCGTATGGACCTGTTCGAAAAAGAAAAAAAGCATAAAGGGGTGTCCGCCTTCGGTGGTAAAGAAACCCCGCTTGCCGACCGGATGCGCCCGGAGACTCTGGACGAATTCGTGGGGCAAAAGCACATCCTGGGCAAAGATTCAGTTCTAAGAAAGGCAATCGAGGAGGATAAAATCCAGTCACTGATCTTCTGGGGTCCGCCAGGAACGGGGAAAACCACTTTGGCTCAGATTATCGCCAAAGCCACCGGCGCCCATTTCATCTCTTTTTCTGCCGTCCTTTCGGGCATAAAAGAGATCAAAGAAATCATGGCGGAAGCCAGCCGGATGAAAGAGCTTTACCGTCGTAAGACCATTCTGTTCATTGACGAGATTCACCGCTTCAACAAAGCCCAGCAGGATGCCTTCCTCCCTCATGTGGAAAAGGGAAACATCGTATTGATCGGCGCCACCACCGAAAACCCGTCATTTGAAGTCATCTCCGCTTTACTTTCCCGCACCAAGGTCTACACCCTCAATCCTCTGAATGAAGATGAACTGAAGATCATACTTAAACGGGCGATCGAGGATAAGGAAAAAGGGTTGGGGAACATGAACGTGGAACTGGATCATGAGGCGATGGACTTCATTGCCCAGATGGCAAATGGCGATGCCCGGATCGCCCTATCCACCCTCGAATTCGCCACCCTGACCACCCCTCCGGACAAAGAGAAAAAGAGGAAGATAAATTTAAAGATCGCTCAGGATACCATGCAGAAGAAAGCATTGGTCTATGATAAGAGTGGGGAGGAACATTACAACATAATCTCCGCTTTCCACAAAAGCTTAAGAGGCTCGGATCCGGATGCGGCATTGTATTGGCTGGGCCGGATGCTGGCGGCAGGCGAGGATCCGCTTTACATCGCCCGGAGAATGGTCCGGTTTGCCTCCGAGGACATCGGAAACGCCGACCCGATTGCTCTTCAGGTGACCATCGCCGCCAAGGAGGCATATCACTTTGTCGGCTCCCCCGAAGGGGAGCTGGCTTTGGCCCAGGCAGCGGTCTATTTAGCCACCGCACCCAAAAGCAATGCGGTCTACAAGGCATTCAATCTGGTACAGGAAGAGATTCAAAAAACGCAGGCACTCCCCGTCCCCCTGCACATTCGCAACGCCCCTACCCGCTTGATGAAGGAACTGGGCTACGGGAAGGATTACAAATATCCCCACGATTATCCGGAGCATTTTGTGGACGAAACCTATCTTCCGGAGAATTTGAAGAATCGCAAGTATTATCTACCTACCGATTTCGGTTTTGAAAAGGAGATCAGGAAGAGATTGGAGTGGTGGCAAAAAAGAAAGAATCAAGGGGCAAGGGGTAGGAAATCGGAGTCTAAGGAGCAGGGTTCAAGCACCGGCAACAAGGTGAAAGGGTCAAAAGTCAAGGATCAAGAAGAAATATAGATTTATATCCATAGTGGTTTTATTCTTCATTCGTTATAATTCATTGTCTTAATTTTCCTTCTTCCTTTGCCTTTGCGGCGGACTGTGGTATGCACCATATGGTGCATACCGACGGACTGCGGTCGGCGGACGTCTTTTATTTATTATTTCTCTCCATCTCCTCCTCCAGCAGCCTCAAGTTCATAATCGCAGTGGAATCGTCCGGCTCCAACTCAACAATCTTCTGCCAGGCTTTTTGAGCGCCATCCATATCACCCTTTTGAATATCCACTAATCCCAAGAGGTGGTAACCTCCCGGAAAATCCGGAGCTATCTCGACCATATGCTTGGCGCACAAAGCTGCTTCGTCCGGATGGTTGGTCCAGTAGTTGGATATCCCCAGATCATAAAGGAATCCCGGATTGTCCGCTAAATAAGGCATTGCTTTTTCCAGATAAGGCCGGGCTTCGGAATACTTTTCAAATTTTACGTAGATATTTCCCACCATCCAGTTGGCTTTGGGATAATTCGGGTCGAGTTTCAAAACGGTGTCAGCCCAGATCAGGGAAGAATCGAATTGGTCTTTCTTGTGATACCAGGCCGACAGGTTGAAATAGCTGAGCGTATCGTAAGGGTTTCTCTCGGTGGCATTCCGGTACAAATCCCCCACCCGGTCCGACAATCCTGCAAAATCCAGAATGCGGGCAACTTTATATAGATTGTAGTTGGTCTCGTCCACCGGATGGGGATCGTACTCCTGGGTTAGCATGTACCGATCCACCGATCTATCGTTGTTGGAGTTTATCAGAACCCAGGGTATCGTGTGGAAAAAACCAAAGAAGATAAAGACCATTCCCCAGGCCTGCACCGTATGTTTCATCCTCCAGAATATACGTCTCTTCCCTGGTAACGCCTCCGGTTTAACTGCGGTGGACTGTGGACTATGGACGGTGGACGTTTTTTCACCCCACCTCAAAAAAAGCATCGCTCCCAGCAAACCGAAGAACGGAGCCGGGGAACACCTCAAATCCCAGTCCGCACTCCCCAGGGTGAAATTGACCACGAACAGATAGACTAAAGCAAAGAGGACAGCGATAAACAGAAAATTTATCGTCTTATCCTCCCATCTTCCGCTGCTGCGGTAAGATTTGTATTTAATTTTGAAGAAAAGGAAAAAGAGTATGAGCGAGACCCCCACCGGCGAGAGCAAAAGAAGCTGATTGACAAACTCAATGATGTGTCCGATGGAGAACATGCTGAAAGGATAGCTCACCGTCCCTCTCAGCGGGACGAAAAACATCCCCTTTCCTTTTTCCTCCAGGCCCGAAGCCACCCTAAGAACCCACCAGATGATGACACCGGCAGCGATGATTAAAGCCAGAAGAACCAGTGGGCTAAGAGGAGTTTTTTTCTTCATCTTCTCTTTGGGGAATCGCCCTTTTTGCTTTCCCCCCGGGTTAGCTTCTTCATACCCGGAAGGGATCGGCTTGGCTTCCCGGCTGATCAGAAGATATAAGAAGGAGGGAATATAGATCAGCGAGGTTACATGCAACCCTATGCTGATGACCAAAACCAAAAGCACCGGGTATATGCCCGACTTTCCCGCAAGACAGCGCACCGAAAACCAGAGGTATACCAAAAGCATCACCTGCAGGATGGAGTAACTCTCCACGTATCCGAATAAAAGCTGCACCGAGCCCAAGGTGAACAAAAAGAAGAAGATCAAAACCTTCTGAAACCCGTTCTTTCCCAAAAGTGAGGACAGCTTCAATGACATGAAGACGAATACCCCACCACACAGGATGCTGACGACCGTATAGGTAAGCTCCGCTGTCCAGGAGGGAATAAACTTGGTTATGACCCAAAATATCACCAGGTGAATGAACCCGTCCAGCCATTCCTGGAGATGCAGTCTACCATAGGGTAAATCCTGAATCCGGAAATAACCGTCCCCCAATAGATGAAGCCGGGTGCGGAAAATCCAGAAGAGGGGAAGGGAGAAAAGGCTGATCAAAAGGAAGGTCAAGTTCTTACCCAGCCGGTCAAAGGGCTGCTTGATTTTCACCGAAAAAGCCGCCAGCTTCTCATAAAGATACTCCCCTACCCCGGGTATCAAAATGGCCAGGATCAAGCATGTCGAAATCCAACCTATCCCGACGGGGAAAAAATGATAAAAACTGATCCCCCACAGGTATTGGGGAATCCAATAGACGGTAACTAAGTGGGCTAAAATCAATACGGCTGTCCAGGGGAGGAAAAAACTCTCAAAGAGCTTATCCGATATCTCCCGGTGGGGCACTAGCTCCTTGGTTTTAGCATCATTTTTGGGCATTGTGGTCAGCTTTTAATCCTAAAAAGAACTAAAGCGAAATCTTAAATTCGAAATCCAGCTCACAAATAAAATTATACGGCTCCCAGCATAAATCTGGTATGATAAAAACAAGACACCTCCCTCGTATACCTCCGGCTGAAAACCGCTTCAACTTATCATCTCCAGTGTATCCTATCCTTATTCAAAAATCAACCCTTTTTTGTTATTTTTTGCTTGTGGTTCAATGGTGGACAAAGTATATCCGAAAGCAAAAACGTAGATTGCCAGGACCGATCTGCTTCTAATGAAAAAAATGGATATTCGTTTTCGCATGGAGGGTTGGGGAAAATATCCTGACCGCTCCCGGTAAATTTTTAGGTTGACAAATCAGTTTTTCGGGGTAAAATGCTAATGCTGGATCGGTGTTTTGAAATGAATGGTAAATAAAGCTCAAAAATTGGCGAAAATAGATATATGAAGAGCTAAAGGGAGAAAGTTGACCGGCAACGATATCGTATTAGAGGGAATAGATCTTCACAAGGACTTTCAAACGGGCGCGGGAACGCTTCACGTATTAAAAGGCGTAAACATCGGGATAAGAAAAGGAGAGATAGTCTGCGTGGTGGGGGCATCCGGGGTGGGGAAAAGCACTCTTTTGCATATCCTGGGTGCGCTGGACCGTCCCACCAAAGGCAAGGTGAAAATGAACTCCACCGACGTTTTTGCCCTAAACGACAAGAGGCTGGCTCACTTCAGGAACAAGACCGTCGGATTCGTGTTTCAGTTTCATCATCTTCTGCCGGAGTTTTCGGCTCTGGAGAACGTGATGATGCCCCGGTTGATCGCGGGGGAGGATGTCGGCTCTATCCAAAAGAAGGGACAGGAGCTGCTAGCGGAAGTGGGACTTTCCGATCGCGCCGACCACAAGCCGGGAGAGTTGTCCGGCGGGGAACAGCAAAGGGTAGCAGTGGCGCGGGCATTCATCAACGATCCCCAGTTAGTGATAGCGGACGAGCCCTCCGGCAACCTGGACAAGACCACCGGAGAGGAATTGCACAACCTGATCATGGAGTTGAATCAAAAGAAAGGGCAGACTTTCATCATCGCCACCCATAACTTGCTTTTAGCAGAGCGGGGTCACCGGATAATAGAGATCGCAGATGGGGAGGCGGTTCCATATACCGCCGGGGGGAAAGCTGTTAAATAAGAATAAAGCATTAGCTGAAAGGTTGAATAAATGTTGTGTCAGGATTGTGGAAAGAAAAAAGCAGAGGTTCATCTGACCGAAGTGATCAATAACGAAAAAGTGGTATTGAATCTCTGTCGGGACTGCGCGGAAAAAAGAGGTTTTCACAATCCGCTGGAGGGAGTGCCTTTTCCCTTGGCGGAATTCTTAGCCAGCATGTTAAACCAGACACAGCTCCCCAAGCTGGATAAACAAAACCAGATCACCTGCTCCGCTTGCGGTACCAGCTTCGCCGATTTCACCCGGACCGGGCGTTTGGGGTGCGACAACTGCTATGTCGTTTTCCGGAGTCAGTTGGACGATCTGCTGCGAAAAGTGCACGGCTCCACACAGCATCGGGGAAAATTCCCCAAAATGTCTTCGGATGTGATGAAACCCTTGCGGGAAGAGAGTAATCTTCAGGACGAATTGAAGAAAGCGATCCAAAACGAGGATTTCGAAAAAGCCGCAAAGATTCGGGACCAGCTGAGGACTCTAACCAGGAAAACGTGATCCGCATAAAGACGAGGTAGGGGATGTTTGAACAGATGGCAAAAAAACCGGCGGTGTGGCTTTCCGGGGAGGGCTCCGATTCCCAGATAGTTTTATCCTCCCGGGTGAGGTTGGCGCGCAATATTGCCAGCTCCCCCTTCCCCTCTCGCTCCGATTCAGGTGTCCGGGAGAAGATCATCTCCTTTGTCCGGAGTGCGGTGGAAAAAAGTCCGGTTTTAAGCAAAGGGCTTCTGGTTAACTGTGCCGAATTGGACGAGCTGGATCGAACCTTTTTGATGGAAAGGCATTTGGTCAGCTTAGAGTTCATCTCCTGCCGGGAATTTTCCGGGCTTTTGATCGGTGAGAGGGAGGACACCAGCATAATGATAAACGAGGAGGATCATTTAAGAATCCAGTCATTGGCTTCCGGGCTGGAGATTCGGAAAGCTTATCAGCTGGCCGACCAGGTGGATGATCAGCTCTCCAACTCCCTTAAGTTTGCCTTCGATTCCACCTTCGGCTACCTCACCTCCTGTCCTACCAACACCGGTACCGGCATGCGGGTTTCGATTCTGATCCATCTCCCCGGGTTGGTATTGACCCGGGAGATCGAAAAGGTGATCCCGCAGATCAATAAGCTCGGATTGGTGGTTCGGGGTTTTTACGGAGAAGGTTCGGACGTGATGGGAAACCTCTTTCAGGTCTCCAACCAGACCACCCTGGGGCGGTCGGAGGAGGATATCCTGGAGAGCCTGGAGCGGGTGACCCGGCAGATAATCGAATACGAGGAGAATGCGAGAAAGCGGCTGTTCAGCGAGGCCAAGGATCAGATCGAGGACAAGATCTGGCGGGCTTACGGGATCCTGAAGTATGCCCGAACCTTAACCTCGGAGGAGGTATTGAACATGCTCTCCGCCATCCGGCTGGGGATCGGAACCGGGGTCATTAAATCAGTGAGCTTATCGCAATTAAATGAGATATTGGCCCTGACCCAGCCGGCTCACCTGCAGAAATACTTCGGCCAGAGGATGGACAACGGAGAGCGGGATCGGGTAAGGGCGGAATTGATCCGGTCCAAACTGGCGGAATGAGTTTAATCATTTCGGAACTTAATTCCCAAACTGAGGACGCTGGAGTAGGGAAGCTGGGGAAGAAGGGGGGAAGGTGGAAAGAAGTTGACTTTTTAGCTCATTTTACGTAATGTATTATGTAGGGGTGGTAACATAAGTAAAGGGGAAAAAACAGCTGAGTTGAATATGGGGGCTTGTACATAAATTCGAAATCGACGGGAGGAATTCCATGAACGAGATGTTCACCGAGGGTGCGCGAAAGGCAATCGAATATGCCCGGGATGAGGCGGCCAGGCTGAAGCATGATTATATAGGAACGGAGCATCTCCTTTTAGGGCTTTTACGGTTGGGTGAAGGCAAGGCCATTGAGATCTTAATCAACGTGGGGATCGATGCAAACGAGCTCAGGCAATCGGTGGAGGATGTGGTTCAGCCCTCCGGGGGAACCATGACCGTGGGCCAGCTGCCTTTGACTGCCCGGGCCAAGAAGCTTTTGGAGGTCTCTGCTCAGGAAGCCCGGGCGCTCAGATCCAAAGACATCGATACCGAGCATCTGCTTTTGGCCATGTTGAGGGACGAGGAGGGGGTGGCGGCGCAGGTCCTCTCCATGTACGATTTAGATTACAAGGAGGCATACGAGGAGCTAAAGAACATCGAGAGCGGAAAACCGTCCTCCTATGCCCGGAAGAGGAAAAAGAGCAAAACCCCGGCGTTGGATCACTTCGGTCGGGATCTGACCGAGCTGGCCCGGCGGGGGAAACTGGATCCGATCATCGGTCGGGATAACGAGATCGAAAGAGTATCGCAGATACTCTCCCGACGGAAGAAGAACAATCCGGTTTTGATCGGGGAACCGGGAGTGGGCAAGACCGCCATTGCGGAGGGTTTGGCTCAGAGAATAGTGACGGGACAGGTGCCCCAAACCTTAGAAAATAAAAGGATCGTCTGCTTGGACTTAGCCGCTCTGGTGGCTGGAACCAAATACCGGGGACAGTTCGAAGAGCGGATGAAGGCGGTTATGAACGAGATCATCAACTCCAAGGACGTGATTCTGTTCATTGACGAGCGGCATACCATCGTGGGGGCGGGGGGAGCGGAAGGCTCTCTGGACGCTTCCAACATATTCAAACCCTCCCTCTCCCGGGGCGAGATCCAATGCATCGGCGCTACCACTTTGAACGAGTATCGAAAATACATCGAAAAGGACGGAGCCTTGGAGCGTCGCTTCCAGACCGTGATGGTCGATCCCCCTTCCAATGAGGATACCATCAAAATCCTCAAAGGGTTGAAATCCAAATATGAGGACCACCACAGAATTTACATATCGGATGAGGCCATCGAGGCAGCGGTGAAGCTTTCCGACAGATACATCACCGGCAAGTTTCAGCCGGATAAGGCCATCGACGTCATAGACGAGGCCGGCTCCCGGGTTCACTTGGCCTCCTGTACCCGGCCGGAGATATTCGAAAAGATGGAACAGGAGCTGGTGGAAACGCAGCGGGAAAAGGAAAAGGCGGTGAAAAACCAGGAGTTCGAGAAGGCGGCTCAGTTGCGGGACGAGCTGAAGATAAGGCGGGAGAAGCTGGAGCAGATGAAAAGGGACTGGGAGGAAGGGAAAGGGCGGGAGAGGGTCACCTTAAATACCGATGACGCGGCTATAGTGGTCTCAAGGATGACTGGCATCCCACTGTTCAAACTGGAGGAGAAGGAATCCAAAAAGCTTCTGCGCATGGAAGAGGAATTAAAGAAGAGGATCGTGGGACAGGACGAAGCCATCACGGCCATTTCCAAAGCTATCCGCCGGAATCGAGCGGGTCTGGGGGATCCGCGCCGGCCCATCGGCTCATTGATCTTTCTGGGACCGACCGGCGTGGGGAAGACGGAGCTCGCCCGGGCTTTGGCGGCTTCTTTGTTTGAGGACGAGAACTCCCTGATAAGAATCGACATGTCCGAATACATGGAGAAGTTCTCGGTCTCCCGGCTGATCGGCGCCCCTCCCGGATACGTGGGCTACGAGGAGGGGGGACAGCTGACCGAGAAGGTGAGGCGAAAACCCTATTCGGTGGTGCTTTTGGATGAGATAGAGAAAGCCCATCCCGACGTCTTCAACATCCTTTTGCAGATGTTCGACGACGGAACGTTGACCGACAGTTTTGGCCGGAGGGTGGACTTCCGGAATACGGTGGTGATCATGACCTCCAACCTGGGCGCACGCGAGATAAAAGCGGGTAAGACCCTGGGCTTTCAGAAAAGTGATCTGGAATCCACTTACGACAACATGAAACAGAAGCTTTTGGAGGAGACCCGCCGGACCTTCAACCCAGAGTTTTTAAATCGCATCGACCAGATCATAGTATTCCATGCCCTGGGTATGGAGGAGGTGCTGCAGATAATCGACATCCTGTTGAATGACGTGTCCAAGAGATTAAAGGAGCGGAAGATCACCTTCGAGCTGACCGGTCGGGCCAAAGAGTTTTTGGCGGAGAACGGGTTCAATCCCACCTTTGGAGCCCGGCCTTTGAAGAGGACTATTCAGAAGTTCGTAGAGGACCCTCTGGCGGAGGAGATATTGAAAGGGCAGTTCTCCGGGGCATGCGAGGTGATCGTGGACCGAAGGGAAGGGGAGGACAAGCTGACCTTCGACATAAAGACCGCGGGGAGCCAGGAGAGCAAAGCCACTCCGGAGAAATCTTTGAAATAAAAATCACTTGCCATTATCGGATAAATTTCGTATATTTAACCCAACCTAAACTTAGGTATGTAAGGGTTGGGTTAAATTTTTCATTAACGATGTCCAGTACCACAACGGTCCAAAACGATGTCGTTAGG
>JBDROD010000382.1:0-5179 GCA_043810415.1 Candidatus Zixiibacteriota bacterium
GGCGATGGCAAATCCCCGCAAGGCTAAAATGAAAAACAAAACCAGGATAGCCGAGCTACCCAGAAATCCCAACTCCTCTCCGGTGGTGGCAAAGATGAAATCGGTATGCGGCTCGGGCAAAAAGAAAAGCTTAGCCTTGCCTTCGCCCAAACCGGCACCTAAAAGCTCCCCGGAGCTTAAAGCCAAAACCGACTGAGCCATCTGGTAGCTCCCCTTGAGCGGATGTTCCATGGATCTCAGATAATCCTCTACCCGCGGTTTTTTGTAGCCGAAGAGAAAAACCAGAACAAATAGCCCCAAGACCACCGGAGCGACTATCATCAGAAAATGCTTGATCTTCGTCCCGGCAACAAACAACATACCAAAGACGATGCTCCCCATCAGGAGGACCGCACCCAGATGAGGCTCTTTCATCAAAAGAACGGCAGCCACACCGAAAATAACGAAGTAAGGTATCAAGACATACTCAAGTTCGGTGATCCTCATTTTCCTTTTATTCAAAGAATGAGCCAAAAACAGAATCAAGGACAATTTGAAAAGCTCGGATGGCTGGAAGGTGACTGGTCCCAGTTTGATCCAGCGGTTAACCCCTTTCACCGAGGGAAAGAACAGGACCGCTACCAGGCAGCCCAAGGAGAATATCAAAAGCAAGGGGGAGAGTTTCTCCAGTTTATGGTAATCGATTTTGGTCAAAACCAATATGGAGATCAAGGAGATGATCACCCAGATCGCCTGCATTTTGGCAAAAGCCATGGAATTCCCCATCCTATCCAAAGCCAGGATGGCAGAAGCGGAATAGACCATGACCATTCCCATGCCGATTAAGATCAGCACCACCAGAAGCAAAAGATAATCGGGTTTGGATCTATCTATCATAACGAATCATCCTAAATGAAGAAGGTGGCGTTCCGTTTGGGAGTTAATCTTCTGACGCTGATTTTGAACACTAAACCGCGATGTTGATAATCTCTGAACATGTCGAAGCTGGCACAGCCGGGGGAGAGGAGAACCGTATCATGGGAAGCTGCTTTTTTAAAGGAGAGCTCCACTGCCTCCTCCAGGGTGTCCGTATGAAAGGCGGGGACCAAATCCCCCAGGGCGGTTTTGATCTTATCCTCCGCCTCCCCGATTAAAACCATAGCTTTTACATTTTTCTGCACCAATTCCCTCAACCGTCTGAAATCCCCCCCCTTATCTTTTCCGCCGGCGATTAAGATTATGGGTGGATTCACGCTTTGCAGGGCATACCAGACGGAATCCACATTGGTGGCTTTGGAATCGTTGATGAAGCTCACCCCGGATATGGTCGTCACCTGCTCCAGCCGGTGCTCCACCCCGGGGAAATTTTTCAAAGCTCTTCGCATGGTTTCAACGGATGCCCCCAGAATACCGCTGATGGCACAGGCAGCGCAGGCGTTGGAAAGATTGTGCGGTCCCTGGATGGCTATCTCCTTTATATCCATGATTTCGCTCTCTTTGCCGTTCAAACGGATGATGAGTTTCCCTCCCCGAACGAAAGCGCCCGGTTCCGGTTCGGTCTTGGTGCTGAAAAAAACCTTTTTGCTTTTTCCGAATGCAGCGAATTTCAAGCTCCCCTCATCGTCGACATTCAGGACGGCATAATCCTCCTCGGTTTGATTCTCCAGGATGCGCAGCTTTGCCTCCGCATAAGCTTTCATGTCGGGATGACGGTCCAGATGATCCAGGGTGATGTTCAATACCGATGCGACATAAGGGCGAAACTCTTCGATCCATTCCAGCTGGAAGCTGGATAACTCCAGCACGATGATCCCCTCCGGCGATACCTTCTCCACGATACCGGAAAACGGTATACCGATGTTTCCTCCCAGCTGATATTCTCTTTTGTCCTCTTTTAAGATCTCGCCCAAAAGGGTTACCGTGGTAGTTTTGCCGTTGGAGCCGGTGATTCCCACGATCTTCGAATCGGTCAGCCAATAAGCCACCTCTATCTCGGAGAATCTTGGAATTCCCTGGTTTTCCGCCTGGTTCAATATGGGAATGTCCGAGGGGATGCCGGGACTCACCACCAGGAAATCCTTGTTCTGTAGAGCCTTGGAGGTATGACCTGCGGTTTCGTATTCTATGTCAAACTCCTCCAGCTGTTCGATCTGAGGGGTCAAAAGTTCTTTTTTCTTCACGTCCGAAACAAAGACCTCTGCCCCCAGCTTATGCAGAAGGAGGGCACAGGAGACCCCGGACCGGGCCATACCCAAGATCGAAATTCTTTTTCCTTCGATTCTATCTTTCCGCATAATATCCTGCGATCTTTAATTCCCGAACCGTGAAGGTTCGGCTACGTGCTAAGAAACTTATTTTAATTCGTCCAAGCCATGAAGACTCGGTTACGTTCTGCCAAATATCTTATTTTCGTTCATCCGAACCATAAAGGTTCGGCTACGCGATTTTTCTTCACCTTTTTACCGGATCTTCAGGGTACTTAGGGTCAAAAGGGCCAAGATCGCACCGACTATCCAGAAGCGCACCACCACCTGAGGTTCTTTCCATCCGGACAGCTCGAAATGGTGATGCAAGGGGGCCATTTTGAAGACTCTTTTCTTCCAGGTCTGGAAAACGAACACTTGAATGATCACGGAGAGCGCCTCTGCCACGAAAACTCCGCCCACGATCAAAAGCAGCATCTCCTTTTTTATCAAAATGGCTATGGCACCGAATGCTCCGCCCAAAGCCAAAGCTCCGGTATCCCCCATGAAAACCTGGGCGGGGTAGGCGTTGAACCACAAGAATCCCAAGGCCGCCCCCACCACCGCCCCGCAGTATATGGCCAGCTCTCCCGCACCATCCAAATAGATTATGGAGAGATAGCGGGTGAAATCGATCCGTCCGGTCATGTAGCACAAGCCGGCAAAAGCAAAGGCACACAGGCCGATAAGTCCGATGGCTAGTCCGTCCAGGCCGTCGGTAAGGTTAACCGCATTGGAGGAGCCGGTGATCACCAGTATCACCAGCGGGATGTAGAATATTCCGAAATCGACCAGGTAGTTTTTAAAGAAAAGGATGTCGGAGGCGGTACCGAAGTTCTTGGAGGGGGGGAATAAGCGTAACAACAGACCCAGAATCAGACCCAATGCCACCTGGCCTGCCAGCTTTTTCTTCCCCACCATCCCCTTGGGCTGGTGTTTGATGGCTTTCAGGTAATCGTCCATGAAGCCGATTAAGCCCATCCAGATGGTGACCAAAAGTATCAATTGGGTATAGCTGTTGGTCAAGTCCGCCCACAAAAGGGTGGGAATCACCACCGAGATCAAAATCATTATCCCACCCATGGTGGGGGTGCCCTCTTTGACCTTATGAGTAGCGGGACCCTCTTCTCTTATCTTCTCCGCCACCTGTTTTTTCTTTAATGTCCGAATGATGATCGGCCCAAAGATCAGGCTGATCAACAGAGCAGTCACAGTAGCGGCAGCCGCCCGGAAGGTGATATACCGGAAAAGATTGAAGATTATGAAACTCTTTCCCAAGGGAAGCAGTAAATGGTAGAGCATCCTATTCCTTTTCAAAAGCGAGATGGGAGAATTGAGAACTGAGTTTTTAACTCAAATCTCATTTCTCATTTCTTATTTCTCAGTTCTGCTTGCCGTACTGGCTTTTTAAACTAAAGACTATCTCCTCGGTCTTCATCTTTCGAGAACCCTTGACCAAAACCAGATCACCATCCTTCAGGTTTTCCAAAAGATAGAGACTGACTTCCTGATTATTCTCAAAACTTATAACGTCACTTGAGCGCAAGCCCTCTTCTCTTGCCCCTTCACCGATGAACCGAGCCAGCTCACCTATAGTGATCAGCAGGTTCACCCCGGACTTTGCCGCTTTTCTTCCCAACTCCAGATGAAAATCCATTTCCCCTTCCCCTAATTCCAACATATCTCCCAAGACCGCGATCTTCCTTCCAAAGGTCTTCATGTTTTTCAGGGTTTCCAAAGCCTTCTCCATGGAGACCGGGTTGGCATTATAGCTGTCATTGATTATTCTGATATTATCTATAGAAACCAGCTCCATCCTCAGCCTGGAAGGGGAGAAGTTCTCCAGCTCATCCTTTATTTTCGATTCCTCCACTCCCAGAAGGCGTCCCACGGAAAATGCTGCCAGCGCATTGTAGACGTTATGCCATCCCAAAAGAGACAGCTTAACTTGCGTATTTTTGTTTACCCTGAAGCTGATATAGCCGTTTCCATTGGCTTCGATTCGATCGGCGATGAAGTCGGCCTTCTTTTTCACCCCAAAGCTGACCATCTTCTCCTCCGGCTGAGTTCGGGCAATCCTTTTTGCCAGGATCCGGTCGTCTGCATTCAATACCAGGGTTTTGGGGGAGGGCATGTTGTCCGGAAGCTCAAACTTGGCTTGGGCGATCCTCTCCATGCTCTGCATGGACTCCAGATGAGCTGGTCCGATGTTGGTTATCACTCCGATCTGCGGCTGAGATATCTTGGTCAAGGTCGAAATCTCACCCGGGCTGCTCATTCCCAATTCCAGAACCAAAGCCTCATATTCGGGATTAAGCTGAAACAAAGTCAGCGGAACGCCGATCAAGTTGTTGTAACTTTCCGGAGATTTGAGAACTCGGAACTCAGAGGAGAGCACCTGGGCGATCATGTCCTTGGTAGTGGTCTTGCCATTGGTTCCGGTGACTGCCACCACCGGCAGTTCAAACTTAATCCGGTACCAGAGGGCAACGTCCCTTAATGCCTTCTTGGTATCGCTTACCGATATTACCGCAGTTTTTTCATAAATCTCTGGAGGAACGACATTTTTCTTCTCCTGATCGATCACCACGGCTTTTGCCCCTTTACTCACCGCTTCACCGAGGAACCGGTGCCCATCGAATTTCTCCCCGGGGATGGCGACGAAGACATTATTCGGATCCACCTTACGGGAATCGATGCTTATTCCCCGGAGTAGTTGATCTCCCGTAAGAGAACTCTCTGGAGTTTCTCCATCTACTACCCGCTTCAGCTCATTTAATTTTATCTCGAACATACGATATTCTTCTTTCCTTCTTCATAAACTCAAAAGACGCACTCCGATGCATTCGACCATTGTCACATTTGCCCCCCAACCTTAGAATCCGCGGATAAAAACTCCATCGCCGTCTCCTTGTCGGAGAAATGCAGTTTTTTTTCACCTATTATCTGATAATCCT
>JBDROD010000383.1:0-6719 GCA_043810415.1 Candidatus Zixiibacteriota bacterium
CCAACTGGGTTTCCAAATACCACTTCAGGATCTTAAGATCAATATTTTGAGACTTGTCGATTTTTGTGATGTCTATCTTTCTTATTTCATCTAAATATTTTCTATAGAGGTCGTAATTGGCTTTTATGCCCGCATCGGAAACGTCGTTGAAGCTGCCCCGGTCGTAATCGTAGCCCCATTCCTTGGGAAGCCCGAGCTGGGATGCCTCATCGGGATTGAGTCGGATATATTCCCGGAAATAATCGTCGAACAGTTTCTCCACTTTGTCTGAATCCGAATAGACGGTCTGCTGAGAAAGTACGATAGGGGTACAAATCAAGAGCAGAAACGCGGGTAATAATATCTGTTTCATAATATCTCCCTTTGTTTTGGTATCTCATTATGATAATACGAGGAACTGTAGGCGGGGTTAATTTATTCTTATTATTCCTGCGAAGCATGCATACGCATCTCCCATCAAGGGAGAGGAGGATCCACTCCTCCACCGCTTCGTACCACGACCTGAAGGTCGTGGCAATAGATCATGGCAAAAAATGGTTCTTTTATGGTAATGGACAAGGTGTCCGTTATCAACAAGGGTATCTTTTTCGCCCTCTCCTGTGTCCTCTCCCATCAAGGGAGAGGAAAGTTGTCACCCTCTCCTGTGTCCTGCGAAGCATGCATACTCATCTCCCCTCAAGGGAGAGGAAAGTCATCTCCCCCTCCCTCGATGGGAGGGGGCAGGGGGAGGGTGAGATGAACATTCATAGTATCTTAGTCACCCTCTCCCATTAAGGGAGAGGGAATTAGTTATACCCTTCCCAAGCAAGGGGGCAGGAAATTATAAACAACTATCTTTAATTACTTGATATACACCTTCCATATTATTCAACACTTCATTGTTCCAGAATCTCAAAACCTTAAAACCTTGTCTTTTCAGCCATTGCTCTCTTTTTCTATCCTTGTCTTTTTCGGTCTGATGTTGGCTGCCATCTAATTCGATGACTATGCGTTTTTCAAAACAGATAAAATCTACTATATAATTCCCAATGGGTTCCTGTCTTCTGAATTTATATCCCTCTAATTGCTTTGCTTTTAAATGCCTCCACAATAATCTTTCTGCGTGGGTAGATTTTTTTCTTAGTTTCTTTGCTATTTGAGTAAGGTTTTCAGGCAATTTATAATCACCCTCTCCTGTATCCTCTCCCGTCAAGGGAGAGGAAAATTGTCACCCTCTCCTGTGTCCTCTCCCGTCAAGGGAGAGGAAGTTCCTCTCCCCTTCATTGCCTCATACCTTTGAACTCTTCTATTTCAACAAGACCATCTTTTGGGTTTTCTGGAAAGATCCGACGGTTAGTTTGCATAAATATATTCCGCTTGCCACATCGTTACCTTTATCATCTTTTCCGTCCCAGATCACCTCGTAGGTTCCGGGTTTTTGCGGTTCGTCGACCAGTATTCGGATTTTCTGACCAAGGATGTTGTAGATTTTGAGGGTGGTGGGGAGGTTGGAATTGTCCACAGTCCACGGTCCATAGTCCACCGTTTTCCCTTCTCTACCCACTACGTAATGAATTCTTGTCACCGGATTAAACGGATTAGGATAATTCTGAAACAGCTTTATCTTTTCGGGTCTTTCGGATTGGCTCCAAGGGACGGAGGTGGTGGAATCGATGATGGTATCGATACATAAAGTGAGCGGGATAAGCAGGGGATCCAATTGGTGATTTTTGTCCCAGCTGTCTATGACCAGATCGGCTTGATATACCCCCTGAGGATAGGAAAGCGGATCGAATTTTAGATCTAATATCTTGTTTTCCCCGGGTGGGATGCTTCCCTCCATGGAATCAATTTTCACCCAGCTGGGTCTGATCTTTACAGTTAGAGAATCCTCTAGATAATTCTGGTTGTAAGAAACCTCCAGTCCGGTGGTGCCATTCTCGTTTTGAATGCCTACTGTAGCGGAATATAGGGAATCGTCTATCCTCAGATATTGAAAGGTAAGCTCGCCATCCGGAGTGAGAATGGTCTGGAAAGTGTAAGGACCCCTATTGGGGTGACTAAAGTAGTGAAGATTCAAAAAAGATATGACGGCAGAATCGCTCGTTGAGTAAAAGTAAATGGCGGAGCTGTCGGTCAGCTCAAAGAAGTCCCAAAAAGGTGCAACCAGCGCATAAGGTCCCCAGAGCCGGGGAAGGGATTGGTTTATCCACCATTTGAAGGTGTCGGTAGAGCAGGGGACCACATCGGAAAAGCTGAGCCATCCGTTGGAAGTGATGCTGATGCTGTCGTAGGTATTGCCGTAGAAAGGAAAGGGGAAATCCAGATGATAGAATCCATAATTCTTTTTGTAATCCCCCGCATTTCCAATAGGAGTTCCGAGGTTATGGATATCAGCCCAAGCAAAGTCTACCTCGGGTTGACTACGGTTGTCCGACCAGGTATATCCGAACTGATCCGAGCCCCCTATACTGTCGGTTTCTTTCATGTCGATTTTTAGTTCATACCATAAGGGAAGTCCGCCGGTGTTAGTTAGTGTTAGATTATCATTAAGGTTTTCCTCTGAATTCAACAGGACAAAGAATTTCTGCCGGTCTGTGGTTAACATAGCTTTACTCTTGGGGATGGCGGACTCGATATTTGAACCGGGGCTTTCGAGGGGTGAAGCGTAGGAGGTGAGTTGATAGAAGTATCTCTGTTCTGCTGCGACGCTTGAATCGGTGAATTGAAATCGAGAGGTAGGAAGAGAGGTGATCAAATTAGCCGGAGCTATCACCTGAGTGGAATCCAATGAGCGGTAAACCCGAAATCTGTTTGCTTCGGAACCCATCTTTGGATTGGTTGCCACCTCGGTTTTGATCATGAAGTTGTAATCATACGGGTACCATTCGAAATAAAAAAACAATCTCTTTCCACAAAACGAATTGCCCCCGTTGGTGAAACTGTCGACCCCCACCCGGGGAGATTCGGGAGTGTCCTCATTCCAGTGGAAGATGATCCAAAATACTGAATCGGTCATCAGTAAGTGGTGTTCGATATCCACCCATTCCCCCTCGGAGAGACTATCCAGACCCTGGGCAGAGGCTAAGACCGAATCCAAAAAGGCGTTTCTGGGGACGCCTGCGGAATCCCGGTTTACCGTCACAAAGAAAGGGTTGTGGTAATTGTAGTTAGTGTCACCGGCAATGCTGTAATGGGATATATAGATTTTTGACTCAAGCAAATAGAAAGGGAGAGAAGTGGAAGTCATCCTCACCCCGATACAATTTTCGTGCCAGGAGGGTGACATATTCATCCCGCAGAGCATGCCATCTTGAGTGTAGCTGATTTCCAGGGTATCCGGCGTGGGGCTGAACCAGTAAAGCGGAACCTTTCCATCCTGATCGCTTTGGGCGGAAAGATAAGAAGGAGGAAGAAATTCCGCCCTTGAAATCACAGGTAGGGGGAGAAAAACACAACAAAGTAAAAGGAAGAAAGAAAATGCGACAAAGCCTGCTTTCACCATCCACCCAAATGTAAGCAACGGTTATAATTTTTATAAAATTAAGAAGATATGTTCCGAGAAGTCAAGAAAAATTTAAAACGAACGGGAAGGACATCGTAGAAAAAACTTGACTTCGAAAAGTAAAAACCATAAAATCACTGAAAGTCTTGCGTAATCTTAAATTCTACCAGGGATATGTCTTGCTCAATAAACGCAATAATCATTCGGACAAAAGATGAGCGATGCCAGATTGTATCATGATTTATCGTGGATGTGGGAGATTTTGGTCTCGGAGGAGGAATATATTCCGGAGGCGGAGTTCGTCAAGAAGATGGTCAAAATGTACCAGAAAGGTGAGGGAAACGAGCTTTTGGATGTGGGATGCGGCGGTGGTCACCACGATCTTTTTCTGAAAAAAGATTTTAAGGTGACGGGAATCGACAAAAATGAAAATATGCTGGAGTTCGCCAGAAGACGGAATCCGGAAGTGGAATATCATTGGGGAGACATGCAAACGTTTCGGCTGAACAGGAAATTCGATGTGATCATGGCCATGGACATGATCATGTATAATTTGACCTATTCCGATCTGGAGAAAACGCTGGTCAATTTCTCCGGTCACCTCAAGACAGGTGGGGTGATGATCTTCTTTTTGGAAGTTCTTAGAGAAAATTTCCAACAAAACAATACCAGATTCAAAAAACATCATAAGGGGGACTTAGAGGCGGTTTTGATCGAAAACCAATATGACCCAGACCCTTCAGACACCGAGTTTGAGTTTCACCTGATATTTTTGATCAGGGAGAAAGGAAAATTCCGCTTGGAGGTGGATTTACACAAGGTGGGGTTGTTCGATCTGAGCAAAATACTGGAGATACTCAAAAGACTTAACTTCCGGGTGGATCAGTATGAGCTGGATTTTTCCGGAAGGAAGTTCGAAAAGGAAGGTCCTCTATTCGTGTGTGAGAAGCTGGGGTGAATGTCGGAAAAATTATTAATGAAAATTACAGAATAAAACCTCTCCCCCTTTGTCCCCCTCTCCTTGGTAAGGAGAGGGGGAGATTGAGGATGAGGTAGGAGGTAAGAATGGACTGGGGAATGGAAAATAGATTAAGCAAGTTGATACAATCAGACGGCAAGTGCTTCTTTTTGCCCATCGATCACGGATATTTTCAAGGACCGACAGCTTCTCTGGAGAAACCGGGGGAGACCATCCAGCCGCTTCTCCCCTACTGCGATGCCCTGTTTGTCACCCGGGGAGTGTTGCGCTCTGCGGTGAATCCAAAGATAGACAAACCGATCATCTTACGGGTATCCGGCGGCACAAGCATGGTAGGGAAGGATCTGGCAAATGAGGGGATCACCACCTCCATACGGGAGATACTCCGTTTAAACGTTAGTGCCGTAGGCATCTCCATTTTCGTCGGAACAGATTACGAGCATCAAACGCTTTTGAACTTAGCGAAGCTGGTGAATGAATGTGAGGATTACGGTATACCGGTGATGGCGGTGACGGCGGTGGGTAAAGAGGTGGGTCAAAAGGATGCCCGATATTTAGCTTTAGCCTGCCGGATCGCGGCGGAGCTGGGCGCAAAAGTGGTGAAGACCTACTGGTGCGAGAAGGATTTTGACAAGGTGGTGAACGGCTGCCCGGTTCCGGTGGTGATGGCGGGCGGTCCCAAGTGCGAGACCGAACTGGAGGTATTCGAGTTCGTCTACGACGGGATGCAAAAGGGATCCATTGGGATAAATCTGGGCAGAAACGTCTGGCAGAATCCGCACCCGGTGGCGGTGGCGAAAGCCCTGCGGGCAGTGGTGCATGAGAAAGCCACGCCGAAGCAGGCGTACCAGATTTTCAATGAGATCAAGAGCAGCTGAAGTAGATACGTCCGCCGTCAGCAGCCCTTCGACTTCGCTCAGGACAAGTCCGCCGACCGCCGCAAAGGAGAAACAGTCCACGGTCCACGGTCGATGGTCCACGGCAAAACCACATACTGATAAGGTAAATTTGGAGTTTGGAAGTGTAGAAGCTGTTTCTATACTTTTGACAAAGATGGAATTCGCACCAGCCCCGCCAAGACGGGATCTCCGCTTGGCTACGACAAGCTGGTGCACTCCATTTGATGGAAAAATAGGAGAAAAGATCATGCGGGTGGCAATGTATTACAACAACAGGGATATCCGGATCGAGGAGTGGCTCATACCCAGGATCGGTCCGGGGGAGATCTTGGTAAAGGTATGGGCAAGCGGCATCTGTGGCAGCGACGTGATGGAGTGGTACCGGATAAAGAAAGCGCCTCTGGTACTGGGACACGAGATCGGGGGGGAGATCGTGGAAGTAGGCGAAGGGGTAAACCAGTACAAGATCGGTGACCGGGTATTCGTCTCCCATCATATCCCCTGCAACACCTGTCGGTGGTGTTTGAAAGGTTATCACACCGTGTGTGAGACACTCCACACTACCAACTACGATCCGGGTGGTTTTGCCGAATACATCCGGATTCCCCGGCTCAACGTGGATCGGGGGGTGTTCATTCTGCCGGAAGAGCTGTCCTATGAGGATGGAACATTCGTCGAGCCATTGGGCTGTGTTCTCCGCGGGCAGAGGATGGCACGGCTTAAACCGGGCGAAAGCGTGCTCATTTTGGGAAGCGGAATTTCGGGGCTGCTGCATCTCCTTTTGGCCAAGGCATTAGGCGCGGGACGAATCGTCACCACCGACATAAACGATTATCGCCTTCGGGCAGCCAGAGAATTCGGAGCAGAAGCGGTCATTCATGCTAATGAGGACGTCCCTGCCCGGGTTCGTGAGATAAACGACGGGAAACCTGCGGATCTGGTAATCATCTGTGCAGGAAATTTATCGGTATTCCAGCAGGCATTAAAATCAGTGGACCGGGGCGGTACGGTTTTATTCTTCGCGCCGACCGATCCGGGGGTGGAGCTACCGGTTCCGGTGAACGAGTTCTGGCGAAACGGGATCACGCTTTTGCCATCTTACGGTGCCAGTCCGTCAGATTGCGTACAGGCAATAGAGCTGATGCGTTCGGGTCGCGTTCCCGTGCGAAAGATGATCACGCACCGGTTGGGTTTGGAAGAGACGGCGTTGGGATTCAAGCTGGTCGAAGAGGCGAAGGAATGCATCAAAGTGATCATCGAGCCGCATAAGGTCTATTAATCGGAATTTAACAGATAGGATTTGTAACTCAGAAAGTCAAATCGTTACTAAGAAGTTGGGTGGTATTTTTCGCGCGAA
>JBDROD010000384.1:0-2398 GCA_043810415.1 Candidatus Zixiibacteriota bacterium
TCTGGGAGCGTACGGAGAGGGTGGCGCAGTTACCACCAATTCGGACGAGATTGCCCAAAAGATCAAGATGTTGAGGGATCACGGTTCCGCCAAAAAGTTCTATCACGAATACATCGGCAATAACTGCCGACTGGAGGGGATACAGGGGGCGGTCCTTTCGGTCAAGTTGACTCATTTGGATGATTGGAATGAGAAACGAAAAAATAATGCGAACCTCTATCGAAGATACCTTAAAGGAACCGGTGTGGATCTACCGGAAGAGATGCCCTATGCCAAGCACGTATACCATGTCTTCTGCATCCGGGTGAAAGAGAGAGAGAAGCTGATCGATTTTCTCAAACAGAAGGATATATTCACCAACATCCACTACCCCATTCCCATACACCTTCAGAATGCATACAGCTTTTTGGGATACAAAAAAGGTAGCTTCCCGGTAACCGAGCGGTGCGCGGATGAGATTCTATCACTTCCCATGTTTGCTGAGCTGACCGAGGAACAGATAAAGTATATTGCAGATAGTATAAAAGAGTTTTATAAATAGACGGTTTTTATCCCACTATAAGAAAATCTATCGGTGAGTAAGCTTCAGCTTTATGGAACCTTAGCTGATAAAAAGACGGAGAGCAGTCCCGTCTTAAGTTCTAAATACAGCTTCTATCCTGGAGTTGGATTTTGGCTGAGAAAATATTCAAGACTTTGGTCATAATCCCGGTGTATAATGAGGAGAACAGGATAAAAACGGTTTTGGAACGATTCCGGGAGGTGACGGTGGATAAGATCCTGGTGGTAAACGACGGTTCCACCGACAGCACCCCGGAGGTGATAAAAAGGTACGGGGTTGAAACCATCAACCATACCCAGCGTCAGGGAGTGGGGAGTTCCATCAGAGACGGTATAGATTTTGCCCGCAAAAACGGTTTCGATCTGGTGGTGGTGATGGCGGGGAACGGCAAGGACGATCCCAGAGAGATACCGGTTTTGCTCAAACCGATTCGGGACGAAGACTGTGATTACATCCAGGGCTCCCGGTATTTAAAAGGAGGGGTGGCAGGGAACCTCCCTCTTGCCCGCAGGATCGGGATAAAAACCTTCACCTTCATTTGGTCCCTTCTTTTGTGGAAAAAATTGACCGATGTGACCAACGGTTTCAGGGCTTATAAAATCTCCCTGTTCGATGATCCGAAGATAAATATCTGGCAGGATTGGCTTTCCACCTATGAGCTGGAATATTACATACACTTCTGGGTCCTTAAGCTGAAATACAGATTCGGAGAGGTGCCGGTCTCGAAGATCTACCCCTCCAAGAAAAAATACTCCAAAATCAGACCGTTTTTGGATTGGTGGTCAATCGTCAAGCCGCTTTTCTATCTTTGGTTAAAAATCAAGAAGTAAGGTGATCAGGCAAGCTTTAATGACTTGCAAACCAATGCATATAGCTGTAGTTATGCAAATTGTGATTGGAAATAGATATTAAAATCATAAAGGTGAAGAATTGTTGTTAGAAGAAGACATTAAGCAACTGCTTTCTCAAAAGACAGAGACTAAGAATCTCGACTTTAAGGAACGGTTTAATTGGAAAAATAGTTCAAAGGATGAAAAACTTGATATTATCAAAGATGTTCTTGCTATGGCCAACACACAAGATGGAGGAAGAATTGTTTTTGGTGTGCGGGATGACAACTATGAGCATGTCGAAATGTCAGACGAGGACTACCAATCATTTGATCAGACAAAGGTAAATGACTTATTGCACAACTACACAGAACCAAAACATTCTTGTCAAGTCTACAAGCACAAAATTGACGAAAAGTACATTGTTGTAATCGATACCCCGGAATTTGAAGAGGTTCCGATTATTTGCAAAAAAGACGAGTGTTCATCCGACAACCCCAGAGAGCAAATTCTGAAAAAGGGGCAAATCTACATTCGAACAGATAAAGCAACCACCCAAATGGTTTCCTCTGCAGAGGACATGAGGGAATTGCTGGGCAGGGCGCTGGTTAAAAAAGGAGATGAGTTGCTTGGGATGATAGAACGGTTAATCAAAGGAAAACCTTTAAAGCCTTCTGAGGAATCAAAAGAAAAGTATGCCGAGGAAATAAAGGAAGCTGAAGCATTTTTATCTGAGAATATTGGTGAAGAATTGAAAAAATATGGTCATTGGGCAATTTACGCATATCCTACTGAATATGATTCAAATAGAATTGATGAGAAGAAAATCAAAGAACTTATGCAAAAAGCAGAAGCGAATCTAACCACATATTGGCCCTTCCCACATACGCACGACCGAAATTCATCAAATTTTCCTAATGGAAGACAGTCTTATACAACTGAGGGAATAGACCGAGAAGGTTATCGAGCGTTTAAAAGCGGGCTTTTTGTTTGGAAAAAAGCTTTT
>JBDROD010000385.1:0-15239 GCA_043810415.1 Candidatus Zixiibacteriota bacterium
AGTATCTCCTCATCCAATCGGGAAAGATCGGAGCCGAGATATTCCACCGATCGATTGACCAAAGGGACGAAAAAAGGATGTATCACCAGATCGCCTTCGCTTTCCTCCAAGGGAGCAGCCGAAAGCAATACTTTTCCGGCACCGAAGCTTTTTTCCAAGAGCGCGGGTTTTCCCGAATTGAAGCGGGCCAGGGTATTTATGTTTCCACCCTCCGGTAATTGGAAAATGGAGAAGAACTTTATCTCAGGCAGTTTATCCTTTTCCACCTGGCGGTAAACCTGAAAGATGGGATGATCCAGATCGAAATCTCCCAAACTGAAAAATCCAGCCATACTTTTGGTGAGGATCAGTGGGGCAGTACGATTCAGATCGAAAAACGGTTTCAATATCTTTTGGGAATAGAACTCCGGATCAATTTTATCTCCCAAGATGAAGAATGCTCCCCCTCCCCTCTGGAGAAATCTTTGTAGATTAGCCAGCTGGATATCAGATAGCTGGGAAAGGTTGGAAAAGATGATTACTTGATATTGATTGAAATCGACTCTGGGTAGTTCGTCTTTGCTTACGGAAGTGACCTCTTTGGCAGCCTCGCTTGAATTCTGCGGATTTAAGGCTAAGCTTAAATAGCGGGTGTCTCTCTCGTTTTCCCCCGCCAGAAGTACTTTCATCTTCTCCGGTATCTTGAAGGTAAAGTATCTCCGATTGTCTATCATCAGATCGTCATCCGTCAATTCAAAGAACCCGGTGTGAATTCCCGCCCGTTCCACCACCGCGCTAAACTTCACCGTTGATTTTCCGCCTTTTTCGATGTCCGTGTCAGTTTGGCTGACCCGTTTCCCATCCAGGTACAATCCAACCAAAAACTTAGTCACCGGCTGTGAGGTGAAATTCTCAATCTGAGCAGATAATTGAAATGGTTTTGCCGGCTCGATCAACTGATTGCCGAATTCTACCTTTTCAATACATAAATTCTGCCTTTCCGAAGGTGAAATGTCCACCACATAGAGTTTCACTTTTTTATTTTCCGGAGAAATAAGACCGGGCTGAAGATTTGACCACCCGGATATTTCCATATCGGTGATCAGATAGATCTCCTGATTTAAGTTTTTTGAATCCTTTAAGAGCTGGTAACCTTTCTCCAGAGCTGCTCCGACGTCGGTGATATCGGCAGAAAGTTCAGCTTCTTCGTCCATAGATTCTGCCAAGTGTTTGAAATCAAAGGTGGGCTGGGGAGTTATCAGCCGGGGTTTCGAATTGAAAAGGACTAGGCTGGCCTCATCCCCCTCCTTAAGTTGATTCAATATGTTTTTGGCTTTGTCCTTGGCCGTTTTGAAGATCGGTCCATCTTTGGTTTCGTGACCTAGGCTGTATGAATTGTCCAGAAGTACGGCAATGGAGGTTTTGGCGTGGGCTCCCACCCGGGTGGCGAAACTTCCCTTTATAGCAGGACGAGCGAAAGCTGCTACGGCCAGGAGGATAATCAAACTTCGGATGATAAGCAGGAGATACTCCTTGATCTTCACCCTTCTCATCCGGGTCTTCTCCAAAGACCTTAAGAAAAGAAGCGAGCTGAAGAGGATCTTTTTCACTTTCTGCCGGTTGAATATATGTATCAATAGAGGGAGCAATACTGCAACCCCCGCTGCGATTAGTATGATCGGATTAAGAAAATTGAACATGATCTGATTTTACCTTTACTACATTACCTTTCCCGTTTCTAAAACGATTCTAAATGTCAAGATTTAATTCTGATTTCCGGATTTCGAATTCTGTATTAAAAGCTTCTGTGCCTCCTTCTTCTCCTCATATCCGGACGGAATATTGGACACCTCTTGGAAATACTCTTGGGCTATGGCTTCATCTTTTTTCTGCTGGTATGCCTTCCCCATAGCCAAAAGAATTTTACCGCGATAGTATGGCTTGTTTTCCAAGAATTCGGCTATTTTATAAAAGTTGATGGCGGAATCCACCTCGCTTTTATTGAAAAAAGCTTCGCCCAGTTTCAGATAGGAGACAGGACTATCCGGAAATTCAACAGCAAAACGTCTGCCATAGAAGAGAGCTTTGTCGAAGTTTATCTGAGCCAGTTCGGCTTCACCCAGCTTCTGGTATATAGTTCCCAGATTGGAATAAATCTCCACGAGGTATTGACTGCCCATTTTCGATGTTTCAATCTTCACCAAATTATCTTTGGCCGGAAGCAGGTCCCCGGTGATGGTTTGCACTTCTGCCAGCTTGATACGGGCATCCACGTAAGTTGAATCCAGAGAGATCACCCGAAGGTAGTACCTTTTCGCCTTGTCGTAATCGCCCTGGATGCCGGCGATATTCCCCAGGTTCTGCATATACTCCAAGTTTAAGGTATCAGCGGAAAGCACCTGCAGATAGTATTTTTCAGCCTGATCATAATCTCCCTTTAAATAATACACATATGCCAAACTGCGGAGTATGCCTGGGTCGTTTTTACCATACAAATCCAACATGTCACGATACAGTTCAATGGCCTCGTCAAGATGTCCATTAGTGGTCTTCATGCTGGCCAAGTAGTAAAAATCGGAGATACTGTCTTGCTGGGTTTTTAGGTAGGAGAGCCATTCCTTTTCCAGAACAGATAGGTTCTTCTGATAAACTTCCTGGATAACCTGATCCAGAGTCAAATCTGTAGCCTTTTGATACAGGTGTTTGAATTTATCCAAATTGTAGGATTTAACCAGAAATCTCACGAAGGAGCCGGCTTCCCAGAAAGCAACCTCCGGGGGTAGGTTCCGGTAATTCCGAGTAAGCTCCAACTGATTTAGGGGAACCCATTTTTTGGAGGCTATCAGCTTCTTGGTGTAATAATGGGAAAGGGAATAATAATTACCTATCCCTTCCGTTAGCATCGGGGGAGCGTATCCCCACAATCGGTAGAACAGAAGGAAACCGATACCGGGAGAATCCAGGCTTTTCTCGAAGAGGGTATAGATGGTGTAAATCTTATTCTTGGTCGGATCCAGACCCATATTAAACCGCTGATCCCATGCTATTTCGTTAACATGGCAGGGGAGGAGATAATATTCCATCCGATCCATGGCTGGCTGAGTGAAACCAAATGTTTCCCTAAAGCGCTTGTATTCGGCCTCGGTATGTCCTTTTATGGTGGACCATTGTAGGTCGGCCAGTGAGTTTAAGATGTAACGGTAGAAAAAATGAGAGCTGGGGAGCTCGTCCCATTCCTCCTTTTCCTTGAACCGGGGGTCGAGATCGCATTCCAGGGGAGGGAGATCAACTATATGGGGGGTGAGATAGATCTGAAAAACTCTTCCGGTTTTGACATTTATTTCACCCAAGAGGAACGATACCTTATCCTGGGCTAAAACCTCCTTCAAAATGGTCTGCGGTTGGGGGGGGAGGGTGATTAAAACCAGGTTCAGTACCACATTTTCGCTATCCACTACGGTGGCAATAGTGGTCAAAGTGAAATTCACCTGAAAGGAAGCGGTCTCCAATCCGTTATGCAGCTTAATTTCTCTCTGGTCGATGAGTTTGAAACTCGAACTGTCGCCAGTGATCCCCTCTTTAATGGTGATGTCTAATTGCGTCCCGGGCTCACCTGATGCGATCCTGAAATTCAGGATTAGAAAAAACGAAAGAAAGACTAAGCCGATTTTAAATTTTATTTTGTTCATATTGACCTTAACCTTTTTAGTTCGGATTTTATAACGAAAGATAAAAATACGAATCTTATTTTGAACTGCGATAGATTACTTAGCTAATTTTCTTAGCACTTTCAAATTCTTTTGATCTTTTTCGATTCCATCTTCCTTTGGAGTTTCGAGTATCTTGGGTGTCTTTTCCCATCTGGAATCGTTAATCAATAATCGAAAACCTTCCAGTCCGATCTTGCCTTCGCCGATATGTTGATGACGGTCTACTCGGGAATTTAAATCCTTCATAGAATCGTTTATATGGAACACTTTAAGTTGTGATATACCAACGATATTATCAAACTCCTTGAATGTCTCCTCATAACTCTTTTGGATTCGAATATCGTATCCGGCAGCGAAGGTATGGCAAGTATCGTAACATACCCCCAATCGCTGGTTTTCCTTCACCATCTCGATGATCTCTGCTATCTGTTCGAACCGGAAACCGATAGCACTCCCCTGACCGGCAGTAGTCTCTAAACATATTTTAACCTGGAAGCCTTTGGTGTTTCGATGAAGCCAATCGATGGAATGGGCGATTTTTTTCATCCCGGCTTTTTCCCCCGTTCCCAGGTGCGAACCCGGATGCATCACCAGATAGGGGAGAGCCAAAAGCTCCGCGCGCTGCAGCTCGATCAGCATCGACCCTAAAGATTGTTGGTATATATCTTCCTTGGGAGAAGCCAGATTTATCAGATAACCGTTATGCCCCACCACCGGAGAAATCCCGGTCTTTTTTTGATTCTCCACAAATTTCTTTACGTCTTCCGAAGTAAGTTCCTTGGCTTTCCATTGGTTGTTGTTCTTGGTGAAAATCTGAATGGTTGTGCATCCCAGATCTTTTCCAAAAATCAGGGAGTTGTAGACTCCACCGGCTATGGACATATGTGCGCCAATTAACAGCTTCTTTGTCATCACCAATTATCCGAAGTTTAGCAAGGTTGTGAACCCCACCTAATAGAAGATACTATAAACCTCTCATTTAAAAACTTTTTTTATTCCGGTCCTTCCAGCGAGGAAATGCGGACTGATAGACGCAGACATCTTACCCCAGTCTTTGCCTTTTACTTAAGTAGGAAAACAGAGCATAATCGAAACTGACGGAGGTATCTAAAAGCACATAATCGATTAAGCTCTCACGACACTGCAGGGTGTACTTACTGACCAGTTTCTTGAACCTTTCGGCATATTCTTTTTTGATCTGCCAGGGGGAGGTCATCAACTCCTCTTCGGTCTCCAGATCCTTGAAGATGGCCAGCTCAGGAAAGGAGAAGGTACGTTCCTTCGGATCCAATACATGAAAAACGATAACCTCGTGTTTTTTGTGCCGAAAATGCTTCAGCCCGTTTATTACCTTATCCGGATCGTCGAAAAGATCGGAAATCAAGATGATCAGTCCTCGTCTTTTGATCCTCTCCGCCATCTCGTGCAGAGCAGAGCTTATGTTGGTGGTCCGGGAGGGGGTGACTTTATTTAGTTCCTGAAGAATCACATGCAGATGACTTCTCAAAGCGGATTTGGGAGGGATGTATCTGTTTATCTTCTGGTCAAACATGACCAATCCCACCGAATCCCTCTGTTTTAACATGAGGTAAGAAAGGGCGGCAGAAAGATAACTGCCATATTCCAGCTTGTTGAGGCCGTTGGAACCATACCCCATGGAGCCGGAAGTATCCATCAGGATATAGGCTTTAAGATTTGTCTCCTCCTCGAACTCTTTGATGAAGAAACGATCGGTTTTGGCATAGACCTTCCAATCGACATTTCGCAGCGGGTCACCGGGCATGTATTGCCGGTGTTCAGCAAACTCCACGGAGAATCCGTGATAGGGGCTTTTATGCAAACCGGCTATGAATCCCTCTACCACCAAGCGGGCTTTGATCTCCATTCCGGACAACTTGGAAACCACGTCCGGTTTCAAAAATCTGCGGTAGTCTTCTGGCATAAGTGAGAAAAAGGCAAAATTAAAAATCTAAAATGCAAAATCACTATTCGAAATTCAATAATAGTAATCGCCAAATCAAAGAGTTAATGCTCGAAATTACGTCTTTCAAATTCATTTAACGGTAGAATCTTCATTTTATAATCATGCTACGTTGTCCACATGGGGGAACTTACAAGATATCAATATTTTAAGGATATTATTCCACTATCTTCTTTTGCAAATTATCCGCCAATCCGGAGCCAAAACTTCTAAGAATCTTGAGTTCCTCCTCAGCCTTATCCTTCTCTCCATTATAAACATAAACCATCCCTAAGTTGTAATGTCCCTTTGCGTTAAAATGGTTTAGCTCAACCACTTTCTTAAACTGCTGAATGGCTTTATCGTAATCCTTTTTATCAACACAAATAGCTCCAAGGTTCATATAGGCTTCCATCAAGGCGGGATTAAGCTTTAGCGCCTCCTGGTATTCTTCTGCAGCTTGATCCAATGAACCCTGATTATGGAATTCAAATCCCTTTTTGTAATGCTTCTGTGCTTGTTGTTCCTTGTTACTGCAACTTAATGATAAAGGGATCAACAGAAAAATGAGAGATAGTTTGAAAGTCTGTATCCGCATTATCAAACCTTCCTCTTATATATTAAGTGGTTAAGCTGGTATCGAAATTCGATTCTTAGAGAATTATCTGCTCATCCAGACCAAACTTCGAACCACGAGATGAGTATTGTTACCGATTATCGAGCTTCAACTGGTTATTCTTCCTTCACATCCTGTAACAGCTTTTCGATTATATCCAGAGTTCCTACCCCATCCGCTTCAGCATTAAATGAGGTAACGATGCGATGTCTTAAGACCGGTTTTGCCACCGCTTTGACGTCTTCCGTCGAAGGGGTATATCTGCCGTCCAATATTGCCCTGGTTTTCGCGCCCAGAATCATATACTGAGAAGCCCTCGGTCCCGCCCCCCAGGTTACCCAATTTTTTATGTAGGGAAGGGAGTTGTTTCCATGTGGTCTGGTGCTGCGAGCAAGTTTTACTGCATAGCCGACCACGTGATCCGACACCGGCACCCGTCGGGCGAGATGTTGCAACTGAATGATCTCCTGGGCATCCATCACCTTATCTAAGTCCCAGCCATAGGCACTGGTGGTGGATTTGACTATGGTGCTCTCCTCTTGTTCCGATGGGTAATCTACAAAAATATTGAACATGAACCTGTCCAGCTGGGCTTCAGGAAGGGGGTAGGTTCCCTCCAGCTCGATGGGGTTCTGGGTAGCCAAAACGAAGAAAGGTTCTACCAGCTTGTAGGTTTCGCCTCCTGCGGTGACTTCATGCTCCTGCATGGCCTGCAGAAGTGCAGCTTGAGTTTTGGGGGGGGTCCGGTTTATTTCGTCCGCCAGCACGATATTGGCGAAAACCGGTCCCTTTACGAATTTAAAACTCCTCTCTCCGGTGGAGACATTCTCTTCAATGATCTCCGTTCCGGTTATGTCAGAGGGCATCAGATCCGGGGTGAACTGGATGCGGCTGAATTTCAGATCAAGAATTCGGGAGATGGTCGAAATCATCAGGGTTTTAGCTAAACCCGGTACCCCGATTAAAAGGCAGTGTCCGTTGGACAGAAGTGCGGTCAAAAGCTCATCAATCACCCGGTCCTGACCGATGATCACCTTTTTGATCTCTTTTTTTATCTTGTTTCGGGCTTCATTAAGCTTTTCCACTGCTTCCAAGTCTTTCTTTTCTGTCATCTTTTCCTCCTGCATGGTTGATACTTATTATTATACAGCCGAAACACATAGAAAATTGAAGATTTTTTGAAGGGATAGCCCCTTCGATAACCATATGGTTATGCTAAAAGATGAAAGAACATCTAATCCTTGATTATTCGAAGATTAAATAACAGATTGGTTTAGATCGATTCCAGGATGATAGAAGAAATTAAGGATGGAAAACTCTTGCTTCCAATAGGGAGTCAGGTTAAGTCAGAGAAAGGCAAGAACACCGGTTGGTTTTTCTATATCGGCGGGATTTTAGTAGCTCTATTCTTCCAGTTTTTCGAACTCATCTTTCCCCACACCACACTCCGGACATACCCACTCTTCTGGAAGCTCCTCAAACGATGTTCCCGGCTCAACATCGTTATCCGGGTCACCCAGCTCCGGATCATATATATATCCGCATACCAGACATTCCCACTTATCCACTTTAACCTCCTTTTTTAGTGATAATCAAGATCCTTAGCTGTTCCATGGAAATTCCTACCCAAGAGGTTTTATGATTTACTCGGCATAATCTTAACCCACCAGATATGGTTTGTCAAGAAATTTTTCCCCGCGAACTCCGAACATTTAATCAACTCTTTAATCAGGAAAACTTCTAAATACCGATAGTTGAGCTTTCAAAATAGTCATGAACGGTAAATAAACTTTTGACTTTTATTTCCGGGGAAATATATTGTTGAGAAATAACGGAGGTGGATATGCGATTTATCGATAAACTTCGGAAAGCTTCCCAAAATAACAACTCTTTAGTTTGTGTGGGGCTGGATACGGACGAGAGGAAGATACCCCCATTTCTTAAAAGCGAGGAGGATCCCGTTTTCGAATTTAACCGTGAGATCATCGATTCCACCCGAGATTTGGTATGCGCCTATAAACCAAATCTGGGATTTTATGAGGCGTTGGGAACTAAGGGGTGGGAGGCTCTGAGGAAAACCTGCGAATATATCCCTCCGGAGATTCCGATTATCCTGGATGCAAAAAGAGGGGATATCGGGAACACCGCTCATATGTATGCCCGGGCGTTATATGAGGTGATGAAAGCGGATGCGGTTACAGTCAGTCCGTATATGGGTAGAGATGCGATCCAACCATTTTTGGAATATGAAGACAAATGCGCTTTTATCCTTTGTCTGACTTCCAATGAGGGAGCCAAGGATTTTCAGCTTTCCATGATAGATGGGAAACCTTTGTACGAAATAGTTGCAGAAAAGGTCCTAAGCTGGAATGAAAGGGGTAATTGCGGATTGGTGGTAGGTGCTACTTATCCGGATCAGCTGAAGAGAATAAGAGAGATCGCCCCGACATTGCCTTTTCTGATACCGGGTGTGGGAGCGCAAGCCGGGGAGATCGAATCGACCGTGAAATATGGCACGGATGAAAACGGGGAACTGGCGATAATAAACTCGTCACGTGCGATAATCTACGCTTCATCAGGACGGGACTTTGCTTCGGCAGCCAGAACTGAAGCTTTAAGATTGCGGGATTTAATCAATCTTTATCGTTCCCCAAAATGACTGTCTTGGGTATAAAACACGAGAAACTGGATGACCCTTTGATTTGTGTTTTTAAAGGATGAATTAACTTATACATAATTCCGTTGAAGGTAATTTTAAAAGGGGGGAAATGATGAGGGAATTTTATCCGGATTGGAAATCACTCGGCTTCTTATTCAGTCGCCTAAAAGTATATTCATATAAAACAAAAACATTGGCAGCTTGATCGGTTTTGGCATAGTAGCGATCCGCCTCGGAATACAGCTGTACTACAAAAAGCCTCACAATACGACTGTCCAAAAGAGTGACGGTAAGCTCGAATTTAAGTTTACCGAAATCGAGCTGGGCGATTTCCGGTTTTTTAGCCATTTCGTCCGCTTTGATATTCGATAGGGTTAACAAGTAATCGTTTACTGCTACCTCTTTGGCTTTGGTGGTTTCCCTATAAGGGGATAGACTCAAATTCCACAAAGAGTCGGACCTGGTCAGTTTGAATTTTACATTTGTGCTGCTGAATTCCAATTCCTGGATCTGCTGGGGATCAAAAACGAAGATACTCCGATCCTTCCACTCTTCGACATTCCTTTGGGCTATACTGTTAAATATGATTGAGCTAAGATAGACCTCATCCGAACTGGCTTTACGCATATAAGTGTGCAGAAGATCTTTGGATGTTTTCCCGACCACCAGTGAGGCTTGAAGACCAGCTTTGGTAAAAAAGCTAATGGTGGTGCCGGTAAAATTATCCACCTGGAAGAAAGACTGTTTCTCTGGATTGGATGAGATTATCTCACCTACCTCCAGATAGCAGACAGCATTCAGTAATTGCCCGATGGCTTTATCGTCGGCTCTGAATGAATCTGGCTCGGTCATAAACCAATTTTCACCGATCTTCTGAAAAACCATCTTGGTGTCAAACTTGCTGAACTGGATTTTATCCACACTGGCGCTATCCAGGGTAAGAAAGCTTTCCAACTTAACTGGGGCAAAGATCTTCTTCTCCTTTTGGATCAAAAAGAAATATACTATCACAAACAGTAAAAAAATTCCCCCGAGGATGAAAACGGATTTTTTCATAATTATTTCATGAAATCTGTTCTATAAAGTAAGTTTAGCGAACAATGAGTCAGCTATTCTGTTTGCGGACTAAGAAGTGTTGTCCTTTTCATAAGTTTTCTTTTCTCTAATGAGAGGTATGCCTTTTTTATATCGTCTTCTCACCTGCCATCTCACCACGCCAAACAAGATAACCAGAAAAGGCAAACCCAGAGTATTTCCATATTTCACCAACCTTTTGGTGCCAGAGGATGTTTCTTTTAAGGGTCGGGCAGTGACCTGTTTGGAACGAATGGCTATCAACGCCTCATCCTGAGAGAGCCAGTCCACCATATTCAAGAAAAAGGTCAGATTGTCCGTCCCACGTATGTTCTGATCGGTCACCCAATCCGTGTCCCCCACCACCATTAATCGGGTAGGAAGGCTGGAGGAGAGGGTGGAGTCGGGAGAGGGTGTTCCGGTTGGTGAGATTGGTTTTTCTTTACCGGCAAAGTAGCTGGAAAAAACCCCCTGTAGAGTTGCAGCCAGAACCAAGTTACTCCAGTTGAAATCCGTCTGGGAAAACTTGCGGAAAGGATTAACATCACACGGAACCGGTTGAGTTCCGCTATTCTTTGAAGACCGGACAAGGGGATCAAATCGCACATTATTACCGGAACCTGACGTGACGGATTCAAGGGAACTGACGAAATAGAAGCTAACCGTTCCCAAGTTTTTAACCATCATATTGTTTTCATCGAAATCGGTAGCAGCGGGAAAGAAGGGATAATTTACCACATTTTGATATATGAAACCCTGTTGCTGCTGGGAGATGGCAACCCGATTGCACTGCAGGTCGATGACCAGGTTATCCTGGATGCTGATCCCGTAATTTTTCAGAAGCTCCTCTATCCCCAGATTCTGCTTTTCCACCAATCCCCGTTGAACGTCAACCTGTACGTGATTCAATAAAAAGGCCAGCTTGCCACCCCGCATTAAAAATTGGTCAATGGCGTATTTTTCCCATTCTGAGAATTGCTTCTTTGGTCCTAAGATGAGCAAAACAGCGATATCGGCAGGGATGGGATTACCCTCGTCCAGATTGATTCTTCTGACCCGATATTGTCGGCTAAGCGCCTGATTCAGATAGGTCAGCTCCTGGTCCAAATCCGGTCCCTCCTGACCGGTCAAGTATCCCACCGAAGGGAGAAACCGGGAGGTCAGTCTTTTTATGGTGCTGGTGAGATCATATTCCAATCCGGAGATGTTTTGAACCACCGGGATGACTTCTTTCCGATCCTCAAACAAAAGCACCAAGCCCATATATACCTTTTTGATCTCGATCTTATCGTTCTCCATGGCATTCACCTGCAGAGGAGGGACACCATATCTCTGCGCCTCCATCTCCTTCCCCTCTTCGCTGGGATCGATCATCTCCAGCTTCAGTTTTCCTTGGGCGTAAGCTTGATATTCCTCCAGCTGATCCTTGAGATATCGGGCATAACCGTTATAAGGCGGGGGGAGATCCTTGGTGAAATACATTTTCGCGATTAACCGGTCATCCAGATTTTTCAATACGTTGGGTGGCAGGGGAGAGGCTAAAGACCCTTCCTTCGGTCAAGTCGAGGCGGGTGAACAGGTTTACCGAGATCAGATTCAATACCAGAAGTATGGCTACCATCAAAACCAGAGTTGTCCATGATCCCATTTCAAACCGAAGTTTTTCCTGCATAGAACCCTACCTCCACTTCCGGTTAGACAAAACTCTAACCGACAAAAACAAAAAGAAAAAGATCATAGATAGAAAATAAAGCAAGTCCCGAGAGTCAATTACTCCCCGGGCAAGATTGGAGAAGTGATAATCGACGGAGAGATACTCAAGAAAGGAAGCTAAAAAGGTGGGGACAAATATCAACACCTTATCCAGCATGGATAGAACGAGGATGATCAGAAAGCTGGTGATGAACGCCACTATTTGGTTCTGAGTCAGGCTGGATGTGAAGACCCCTATGGAGAGATAAGTAGCTCCTAGCAAGAGCAAACCCAGATACCCCGCAACCACAGAGCCAAAGTCGAGATTGCCCAGCCCCGACAGAGTAAAAGTATATACCAAAGTCAAGATCACGGCGACGGAGATTAGCATCATCCCGGCAAGAAACTTGCCCAGTACTATCTGGTATTCCTCCACCGGTAAAGTGAGCAAAACCTCCAAGGTGCCGCTCTTTTTCTCCTCGGAGATCAAGCGCATGGTTACCGCCGGTATAAAAAACATGAAGATGAAAGGGATGATTCCAAACAGGTTTCGCAGAGTGGCTTGATTGACTAAGAACAGGTCGCTGAAGAAAAACCAGCCGGAGATCAAAAGAAAAATGGTGATGACGATATAAGCCACCGGGGAGTCAAAATAGCTTTTGAGTTCCTTTTTGCAGAAGATGACAGCATGGTCGGACATATCAATTTACCTCAAGTGGTGGTCAGTTGTCTGAAAACGTCCTCCAGACTGGCCTGTTCTTTTCTCAGCTCCAGAATGATCCATTGGTTCTGCACTGCTAGGTGGAAGAGATCTTCGCGCAGATCCACGCCGGAGATACACTCAATAGTAAACTTCTTCAGGCCAACGTCATCGGCTGAAATCTGCTTCACCTTTTCCACGTTCTTCAATTTCAACAACCTATCGATCACGTCCTCCGAGGTCGTTTTCAACTCCATACAGATTTTTGTTTTTCCTTGGAAACCGGATTGCAGCTCTGCCGGAGTGCCGTCCGCTACGATCTTTCCCTGGTTGATGATCAACACCCTTCCGCAGGTGGCTTCAACCTCCGGGAGGATATGGGTGCATAAGATAACCGTCTTCTCCTTGCCCAACTTTTTGATCAGACCTCTTATCGCGGCTATTTGATTAGGGTCTAGCCCACTGGTTGGTTCATCCAATATCAGTATCTCCGGATCGTGTACCATGGCCTGAGCTAACCCTACCCTCTGCCTGAATCCTTTAGAGAGCTCACCGATGTTTCGGTTTATCACCGATTCCAAACCACAAATTTCCGTTATCTCTTTAGTTCTGGAACTAAAACGAGCCCGGGGAATGTCCCTCAATCCCATGATAAAATGGAGATAATCCAGAACGTTCATCTCCGAATACAAAGGAGCATTTTCCGGCAGGTAGCCGATTTTCCTGCGAACTTCCAGAGAGTGTTCCAAGGCATTCTGCCCGTCCACCTCAACTAAACCGAAGGTGGGGAGCATATAGCAGGTGATGATCCGAACCGTGGTGGTCTTGCCGGCACCATTAGGTCCCAGAAAGCCCAAAATCTCCCCAGTGTGAACATCAAAAGAAACATTGTCCACCGCTTTCAGATCGCCGTATTGCTTTGTGAGGTTTTTGACCGTAATCATAATTATATAATCTGGTATAATTAATAAAATACGATAAAATAATCAACCTGGTGAAAACTTATACAAAAATTATCGCTGATAGTTATTTTTCACATAATTAATAACGGAAGATACTCAAACATCCATTATAGAGATAGAGCGAAGAATTTTATGAGAATTTACTTAAGAAATATTTGGTGATAGAAAAAAAGCAAGGATAATTCACCGCTTCCTTTGGATTATATCACATGAATTGTCCTTTCTTTCTACTTTTCAACTGACAGGATTTTCACCGACGCCAGTGTCCCTTCACGTATACCCAACCACGCGGTTTTTTATCCCAATGTCCGGCCACCCAGGTGCCATGAGGATTCTTGACCCAATATCCGGGAACCCAAACATGATGATTGTGATGCCATTTCCAGTATCCTTCCACCCAAAACGCTTTCGGACCTGGAGGAGGTGGTTTGATCTCATCTTTGGGCGCCGGTGGGGGATCTGAAACATACACTGTCCCCGCGCAACAGAATAAGAAGGTTAGCAAGATGGTGAAGCTTAGAAGTACCAAAAGCGTATATCGCATTTCCCCCTCCTTTTCCTTTAAATTCCTGTCATTTTATTATTCTAATTTCGACTCACAGGTTATAATCTTTATTCAAAGTAGATTACTTTACCTCAAAAAACATTACCAATGAAGTACTTCACTCCTGGAGTAACTTTTCCATCTCTCCGACCAGTTGTCCGAAAAGTTTGATAGTCTCATTTACTGGCTCAGGGGTGTTCATGTCCACGCCAGCTTTCTTGAGCAGGTTAATCGGATAGTCGGAATCGCCAGAGTTGAGAAGCTCCTGATAACGTTTCAGGGCATCCTTGTCGCCGGCCAAGACTTTCCGGGACAGATCAGTGGAGGCAGCAAGACTGGTGGCATACTGATACACGTAAAAGGCTCGATAGAAATGGGAAATCCGCAAGCAGCCGAGATCATCCAGTGAATCCATAACCAATTCCGGTCCATAGTATTTCTGAAATATATCCTTGTAAATCTTGCGCATGGAGGAAGCGGAAAGAGCTTCCCCGCTTTCGGCTTTTTGATGAGCCACCTGTTCAAATTCAGCGAACATCACCTGGCTATAAAAGGTTCCCGAGATCATCTCGATATAATAATTGAGCAGATAAAGTTTCTGAGCTTTGTCTTTGGCATTCTTGAGCAGATAATCCATCAGCAGGGCTTCGTTGAAAGTGGAAGCCACCTCGGCTACAAACAAAGCTGCATCCGAATAGATATAAGGTTGGGTTTTGTCTGAGTAAAATCCGTGAAGGTTGTGTCCCATCTCATGAGCTAACGTAAATACGTTCTCCAAGGTGTTGTTGTAATTTAAAAGCATATATGGATGCGTGCCAAAGGAACCCCAGGAATAGGCACCACTTCCTTTGCCTTCGGTTTCGTAGACATCTACCCAGCGGGAGTTGAAACCCTTTTTTAGATCATCAACATATTGTTTTCCCAAAGGCTTAACCGCCCGCATAACCAGAGTAACTGCCGAATCGTATGGGATCTCCATTTTTGCCTGTGGGACCAAAGGTACCCAGAGATCGTACTTGTGTAATTCATCCACTTTGATGATTTTCTTTCGTAACTTGGCGTATCTGTGAATCGGTTCCAAGTTGGCATTAACCGCTTTTATCAGATTATCATAGACGTCTACCGGAATGTTGTTAGGGAAAAGGGAAGCCTCCAGGCAAGAGTTGTATTTTTGTGCTCGGGAATAGAAGATGTCCTTGTTAATACTCCCGGATAAGGTGGCTCCGAGTGTGTTGATATACCCTAAATAAGTTTGATTATAAGCATCCGCTGCCTCTCTTCTCACCTGCCGGTTGGTCGATTCCAACAATTTGGAATAACGCTGCTTGGTAAGCTGTACCTCG